>CAIWXY010000197.1 GCA_903916775.1 uncultured Actinomycetes bacterium | reverse complement strand
GCGGTGAGTTCTTGGCTCTGATCCATACGCATATCAAGAGGTGCATCCTGCGAATATGCAAAGCCTCGTTCTGCCTCGTCTAGCTGCATCGATGAGACGCCAAGATCAAAGAGGATTCCAGCAACTTCGCTAATGCCTTGCTCTTCTAATATTTCAGCAATCTGATCGTATGTCGTGTGAACAATCGTGAGTCGATCGCCAAACGGAGCGACATTAACTTTTGCCACTGCGATTGCATGTTCATCGCGATCAATTCCAATGACGCGGATTGTTGGGAACTTGGCGAGCAATGCACGTGTGTGCCCGCCAAGACCCAAAGTTGCATCAATGACAATCGTTTGCGGATTGTTCATCAATGAAAACTCAATTGCAGGGGTAAGCAGATCGATGCAGCGATCGAGAGCAACTGGAATATGTACTGCGTTCATCTATCTTCCCCTTTCTGATTATTTATTTAACGAGCGATTCACTTTTGTACTAGCTGTTTATGACTGTACGTTTCTTTAGAGAGGTCACCGCCGACCGACGGATCTTGGGGGAAACGGCGCCGGGGAAGAGGCGTCGTTTATGAAGTCGGCGGTGGCCTACCTAAAGAAGTTTTTTTTACAATCTCTTAAAAGAGACCTGGCAACACCTCCGTAGAAACATCGGCAAATCCCTTTTCGCGATCTTCCAGATACGCACTCCATGCCTGCGCATCCCAAATTTCTAAACGCGTATTTGCGCCAATGACTACACACTCTTTTTCCAGAGTTGCATATGTGCGAAGGGCGCCTGGGATAGTGACGCGACCTTGCTTATCTGGGACTTCATCGTGAGCACCGGCAAACATCACACGCATGTAATCGCGCGCTGCTTTTTCAGTGACTGGCGCTTGGCGAAGTCGCTCTGTAATGGTTGTGAATTCTGCGATGGGAAATACGTAGAGGCAGCGCTCCTGGCCTTTAGTAATAACAAGACCCTCGGCGAGTTCTTCACGGAATCGGGCAGGCAGGATCAAGCGACCCTTCTCGTCGAGCTTTGGCTCGTGAGTGCCCAGAAACATGAGCTTCTCCCCTTTTTCTTCGTTCTTTCACGCTCAATTCCCCCGAACTGTGCGATAAACCCCACTTTACTCCCTTTTTCTCCACTTTCAACCATCTACGCCCACTTTCTTTCCTGTTTTGGGCAGGGCGCGCCACTTTCTGGGTTCCGAGAGGTGGTTTTAGGCATAAAAAAAAGACCCTTACAGGGCCTTATCTGAATGACATATGTGGCAATACCTCACCACAGGGATGAGCTAATTGAAGTTGCGGCGGTCCCAACGTCCTTCGAGGCGATCGCTCCACGATGGCTTTTTGGCCTTATTTTTCGGCGCAAACGTTGGGAGACTGAAGTTAGTGACCACAAGGAAAAGTCCCACGAGAGCAATGACAAAGCCAAGTAGGCCAACAGCAATGATTTTCGCTATTAATCCGCCAAAAAGAAGGACCATTCCACCAAGGATAAGCAGGAGGCCAAGGAGCATGCGGCTGCCTTTTCGGGTGCGAGCCTTGCCAGTAAGAGTCGAAACTAGACGGGGATCATCCTGCTCGAATGCAGCTTCCATCTCCGCAAGCATTTTGCGTTCGTGGTCTGATAGAGGCATACCAACAGGATAGAGCATCTGCCTTGGGCGTCGCTATCCCAATCTCCTGTGAAAGCGCCGTGCTTCCTTCAGAATTACCTCACACCTGCCCTATTCGGCCTCCTCGGAAGCAGGAGTCTGCGGGCGAGCCGATAGTAGGCGGGCGGGACGCACGCTTCCGCTGCCAAATCGGGCACTTGCTTGATCCAGAGCAGCAGTCGCCTCGCGCCAGCCCCGATCGCGCTCCCCCAAGAGCATCTGCATGGGAACACCGTCGGCATCCACCAGCCCTTCTAAGCCGATTCCGATAAGGCGGATTCGAGCTCGATCCAATCTCAGCCCTTCGTACAACTTCTTAGCAACCTCGTAGCAATCTTGCAGCCCATCAATTGGCAATGGAACCGTTTTGGAGCGAGAAATTGTTTTGAAATCTGCGAAGCGAACTTTGATTGAGATTGTCTGTGCAGACATTTTTCGTGCACGCAGCCTCGCAGTCGCTTTCTCTGTCAGACTCAATAGCTCACGCAAGATCGCCTCTTGATCTTCTAGATCGTAAGGGAAGGTCTCTGCTGCGCTAATGCTCTTGTCTGGTTCATCTGGAGTAACGGCTCTGTAATCGCGTCCCCATGCAAGTTCATAGAGATGCACTCCGGTTGATTCACCCAGTGCACGAATGAGCGTCTGGCGTGGCGTATGTGCGATATCTGCAATTGTTCGCAAACCCAACCGCGCCAGCTCTTCATTTGTTTTTGGCCCCACCCCCCATATCGCTTTGACGGGAAGAGGGTGCAAGAAATCAATAACCTTCTCGGGATCAACTTCAAGCAGACCATTTGGCTTGCAATGATCGGATGCTAATTTTGCAATAAATTTTGTTGAAGCTATTCCGACAGAGCATGTGATTTTCTCTGACTTAAAGACTTCAGCTCGAATCTTCTCTCCAATTTCGCGACCACTACCAAGTAGTCGCTTTGACCCAGTGACATCAAGGAAAGCTTCATCAAGCGAAATGGGTTCGACAAGCGGTGTGTAGCGTGCGAATATCTCCATCACTACTTCTGATACTTCTCTGTATCGCGAATGGTGTGGTGGAACAAAGATTGCATGCGGCGCCATGCGCTGGGCTTGGCCAACTGGCATCGCTGCACGAATACCGAATTTGCGCGCTTGGTAGTTGGCCGAGAGAACTACTCCGCGCGATCCGCCACCGACTACTACTGCTTTGCCTTGCAATGTTGGATCGTCTCGCTCTTCCACGGATGCAAAGAATGCATCCATATCAATATGCAAAATAGTTGAGTTCTCAGACATCCAAGACTCCTGCGGCGACCCCATAAACCTGCAGATTACGCCATTTTTTATAAGAGTCAGGGAGTTCCCAGGCCTGTGTTGCTCGCAAAGAGATTCCCTTTGGGCCAGTACGCCTCACCACTCCCCTCACGAGAAGGAGAGATGAATGAAAGATTAATTGATCGTGCTGATCTTGAGCATCTTCAAAGAATGTAATGTCATTACATCCATATCCATCATCAAGCGTAATGAAGATGACGCGCTTACCAGAACGAATAGGTGGCATCTGGAGTGCGACTTTAACACCAGCTACGAGAACACTGGCTCCCGAACGTTGGTTAATAAGATCAGATGAACGTATTGCTCCAATGTGATTGAGAAAATCACCATAGAAGCTGAGCATATGAGTCGAAATATCCATTCCAGTAATAGCTAACTCGTTCTCAACAACATCCGATAATGAGATATCGGGTAATCCGCTAGGAGTTAGCGGTACGGCGGTAAGCGCAAGTGACATCTGACCCGAGCTCTGCGCCGAGCGCTTGTGAGAGTTGAGTGAATAAATATCCTGCAGATGAAGCAAGAGATCGCGTCGATTGAGACCTGATATCTGCAGTGAGTGAAGATCATCAAATGCGCCAAGCATTACTAGCGCCTCTGCTGTTGGCCTACTTACCGATGAGCGATAAATAAAATCTGCAATATCGCTATAAGGCCTTCCTGAAATGATGCTCTGTATCTGTGCATCATCGATTCCCTGGATATCCGATAACGCCATTCTGATCTGATAACGGCCATCGACCTTCTCTACCCGGTAGCTACTATCGGAGCGATTGATATCGATAGGAGCAATTCCTACTCCAGACTGTCTAGCGTCATCGAGTATTAAACGCTTGGGGTACATGCCGGGATCATGGGTCAGCAACCCAGCTACAAACGCAGCGGTGTGGTGGCTCTTTAGCCATGCAGATTGATATGTAGGGAGCGCAAAAGCTGCAGCATGGGCCTTACAAAATCCAAAGGATGCGAAGGCGTGCAAAATATCCCAAAGTTCGGAGATCAACGCAGGTGCATACCCACGTGCAGATGCCGCCGAATAGAACCATTCGCGCATCTGCGCACTGCCTTCTGGCGTTGACATCTGCCTGCGCCTCTCATCGCCTTCGGCCAGAGTAACTCCGGTGATAATCGAGATGATGCGAATAACTTGCTCATGGAAGACAACCACACCCTCTGTCTCGCGCAAAACATCGTGGAGATCTGGATGGATCAGATTCCGCGGCGAATATCCTTGGCGCGCATTTAAAAAGGGTCGAATCATGTCGCTCTTAACTGGACCCGGTCTAAAGAGTGAGATATCGATAATCAGATCATTAAATGTATCTGGTGCAAACTTGCCTATAAGTTCGCGTTGCCCCGGACTTTCAATCTGAAAGACTCCAATAGTCTTTGTGGATTTAATGAGATCAAAAGTTGCTGGATCATCGAGCGCTATTGAGTCAATATCAACCTGCTGCTGATCGACTCGCTCTATCTCTCGTAGCGCATAACTCATCGCTGATTGCATACGCACGCCGAGAATGTCTAGCTTAAGTAGGCCGATTGCCTCTACATCATCTTTATCGAAAGTGAGCATTGGATATCCGCTGGCATTGATATCCATCGGTGCATAGTCCAAGAGTTTTGAGTCGGAGAGAACGACAGCGCACGGATGCATAGCAAGGTTGCGCGGTAGACCATAAAGTCTTTTGGCTAACTGCATAACTGTTTTGAGAATTGGTGTATCTATCTTCTTGCGCATATGGGAACGAGATTTGGCCAACATGTCGATCTCCATAGGTGAGACTCCCAGCGCTGCCCCAACATCACGAATTGCATGTCGCGAGCGATAACGCTCGACCATCGCCACCGTTGCGCACGAGGTATTGGCGCCAGCGGTGTAGCTACCACTAAATCCATAACGCGCAAAGACTGCATCGTAAATTTCAAGGCGCCTATCGGACTCCACGTCAATATCAATATCTGGCAACTCAGCTCGCAGAGTCGAGCAGAAACGTTCCATAAGAAGCCCATGGCTTATTGGCTCTACTCCTGATATTCCTAAGAGATAACAGATAAGCGAGCCTGCACCGCTACCTCTTGCCGCAACTCTGATTCCACGCATGCGCGCCATATCTGCGACATCTGCGACGGTAAGAAAATACGACTCAAAACCAAGTGAAGTTACGGTCGCTAACTCTTCATCAAGGCGGGATGCTGCCGCCACAGATAGCTCACCGGTATATCGGCAAAGCGCTCCTTTGGTGCGTCGAGTGAGCTCGCTGCGATCTGCAACGTGCGGAAGATGAATCCCCCCTAAGCCAATATCGCGCCTTGGCGATAACCGCACTCGCTCTGCTAGGTCATAGGTATCTGCGAGTAAGCGATTTCCGTTTCTCTCACCAGCGACTCGCGCAATCTCATCGGCAACCCACCTCATCTCTTCGGAACTTTTTAAGTAGGCCTCACTATTGCTTCTCTCAACATGCTTAGCGGCAAGCGGAACGAGCTG
>CAIWXY010000196.1 GCA_903916775.1 uncultured Actinomycetes bacterium | reverse complement strand
TGACCTATTCGATCTCGGGCGGAACCGGAACAGTTCCATCTGCGCAGGTTGATGCCCCTGCAACAGCTATTAATTTGGCTTACTCAACCGGATTCACAAAGAGCGGCTTCACTTTCAGTAGTTGGAGCGATGGCGTACATACCTACCCAGCTCATGCAACTTTCACTGTTCCATCTGCCAACACCGCGTTGATCGCAGTGTGGGCGGTTGCGTTGCCAGTCACCCCTACAGCACCAACAGCAGTTGCGGGCAATGGTTCTGCAACTATCTCACTCGGCACTCCAGCAGCCACCGGTGGCGGTGCACCAACAAGCTACACAATGACTGCTTACAACGGTTCGACTGCTGCCGGTACCTGCACCGTGACATCGCCTGCGACGTCGTGCGTCATCGCTGGTCTTACAAACGGCACGGCTTACACATTTACAGCGACCGCCAACAACTCCACCGGGTCGTCATCTCTGTCAGCCCCATCAGCGCCAGTGACACCAGCGACTGTTCCCAATCCACCAACCAATGTCGTAGTCACACCTGGTCCGCAGAAGGCGATCATTACGTTTGATCCGGCTGTAAATAATGGATCGCCGGTCACCTCCTACACGGTCTACGCATCTACTGGCCAGACCTGCACCGTCAATGCTCCGTTTACGCCTCCAATTGGTTGCACGATCACCGGCCTTACAAACGGAACCCCAGTTGATTTCGTTGTCACTGCAACAAACGCGGTTGGTACATCTGTGCCTTCACCAGACCCAACCACCACGCCGGCCGACGTCCCACTTGCACCTGCTGCTGTCACAGCGACATCAGTTACTGGCACAACTGCATCAGTATCTATCACCGCTCCAACAAGTGATGGCGGCAACGCGATTACGAGTTACACGATCACGGCCACATCTACCAATGGAAATTCGCCAGTTACCCTGACGGTTTCGGCTGCTGCAATTTCATCTGCCTCCATTTTGACTGGGCTTACCCCTGGCGCCACATACACAGTAGGTGTTGTTGCTACTAACCAAGTCGGTAGCGGTCCAAGTGCAAGCGCCAGCGCTATTACCCAACCCGCAGTTGCGCCAAGTGCACCTGCGATCACTTCTGCGACCAGCAGCTCGCCTACAACCGCCACAATTAACGTGAGCGCTCCAACATCCACCGGAAGTGCGACAGCAACAATCACTGGTTACACCGCAACCATTACGCCAGTTGGCGGGGGAGCTGCCGTGACAGCTACGTCATCAACTACAGCTATTTCTGCGACTGGATTGCTTCCCGGCACTGCGTACTCTGTTGTGGTTTCGGCTACGAACTCATCATCACTTACTGGTGCTGCTTCTAGCGCAACAACATTCACAACACCGATCGGCGTGAGCACATCAGTCGCAACCTTGTCGACAACGTACGGCACCACCATCACGCCTATTACAACCACAATTGCCGCAAGCAGCCCAACTGGCACCAGCTATTCGATAGCTCCGACGCTGCCTGCTTCGCTTTCATTCAATTCAAGTACCGGCACAATTTCTGGAACAGTGACCACTGCCCAAAGCGCTACCAACTACACAATCACGGCCCACGCGACGATCACCGGTGGTGGCACCGCGACCGGTACTGCAGTTGTCAGTGTTGCAATCGCTGCGACTGTGCCAGCTGCTCCTGCCACAGTAAGTGGCGCAGTCCTGACTTCTTCGACTGCTGCGATCACCATCGCAGCTTCTCCAAATGATGGTGGTTCGGCCATCACCAAGTACACGATTACTGCCACACCGACCTCGGGTACTCCTGTCACCCAAGACGTACTTCCTAGTGCGATTACTTCGCCGGTAATACTGACTGGCTTGACCGATCGCACGACCTACACAATCTCTGTCGTTGCGAAAAATACTGTCGGCGTTAGCGCATCGACAACAGCCGCTGCTTCAGTAACCACTCCAGAACCTACGCCGACCGTCGTTTCTGTCGCCCCTTCTAGTGGCGTCACAACAGGTGGGACATCGATTGTTATCACTGGTACCAATTTTGCGAGTGCAACCACCGTCTCTGTTGGTGCTCAGACGTGTGCAGTGACTGCGTGGACTTCTACAACTTTGACCTGCACCACACCATTTGGAAATGCAGGTGCCGTGGATGTTGTAGTAACAAATCCTGACTTGCAGCAAGCAACCCTTGCCAATGGATTCACTTACTTCGCTCCGCTTTCGGCAACAGCACCAATCTCTTCACTGGTCATCGAACAAGGTGCAGCTCTGAGTGCGTTTGCACCAGTAACTGCCAACGGCGGACAAGGAACAATCACTTATTCGATCTCCCCAACTCCACTTCCAGCAGGACTTAGCTTTGACCCTGCTACTGGAAAGCTCTCTGGAACCCCAACAGGAAGTTTCACCGCCTTGAGCTTGACCGTCACTGCTACTGACGGTGCGAGCGCAACTGCATCATCGACTTTCACGCTCACCTCTGACCCAGCAATCACCAGCACCACTAACGTTGCTTCAACAACCATGATTGCTGGCACCGCGGCCGTTTCATTTACACCAGTGACAGCAAGTGCAGGCTCGGCTCCCTATACATATTCCGCAACTGGCTTGCCTGCAGGTTTGAGCATTGATCCACTTACCGGCGTTATCTCCGGGACCCCAACAACGGCTCACTCCGCAGTAACTGTCACGGTCACAGCAGCAGATTCACTTGGTGGCACAACCTCGGCGACAACATCGATCACTGTGCTTGCGCCACTCAGTGCACATGCTGCATCAACGTCGACCTCACTTGTCCGAAATCAAGCAGCCTCATTTACTCCGGTTTCAGCCCTCGGCGGCTCTGGCGGCTCTGTATTCACAATCGCCCCAACTCTGCCTGCGGGAATGACTTTTGACTCAAACACAGGGCTCATCTCTGGAACCCCAACAACTATTACTGGCGCAGCAACATTCACTGTGACTATTACAGATTCGATAGGGGAGAGCGCTAGCGCATCCTTCTCGTTAGCGGTTTTGACTGATATTGCGCCGCTAACATCCTCGACAAATACTGCAAATATTTCCGCAACCATCGGCACAGCGATTACTCCGCTCAACCCAATAAACATTGCTGGCGGCACCGCTCCGGTCACCTATTCAATCTCGCCAGCGCTACCTGCTGGTCTTTCACTTGACCCAACAACCGGAATTATCTCTGGAACTCCAACTGGGCTCTCATCGTCAACCACATATACAGTGACCGCCACCGATTCCGGCGCTCCAGCCCAAACCACGACAGCGACCTTTACTCTAGAAGTCGATGCAGTGGTTGTGCCTCAAGCGGCCCCAGTCGTACCAGCTCAGCCACGAACAACGGCTCCCGTGATTCCACAAGTTGTGACGCCTCCTGCACCGATCACGATTGTTAAAGCGATTCCGTATGTTCCAAAGGCGCCAGCTACTACACCGCCCCAAAAGCCATCTCCAGCAAGCAAATCAGGCACTTCCCAGGGTTCCGCTGCTACTTCTCCCGGAATCCCGCAAGAGCACGGAACGATCTATTTTGCTTCGGGTTCGGCCGCTTTGAGCGCGCATGAGAAGGCAGTCTTGAAGCAGATCGCTGACCAACTCAACAAAGCACCAGGTACTCAGGTCATCTTGGATGGCTTCACGGACATCACTGGTGGCACAGATAACCTGAAACTCTCTATCGAGCGCGCCCAGAGTGTTCTGGCCTACCTGCGCACCCTGGTGAAAAATAAGAAGATTAAGGTGGCTGGCTTTGCCTCCAAGAACCCAGTGGTGCCGGGAGAGAGCCCAGCAGCCCTAGCTAAGAACCGTCGGGTGGAGATTTACACCAAGTAGGCCCACTGGGACCAGTAACTGCCCCAAAACGGCCCCAAATCGGCCAGCGGGGGCCTTATAGCACCAAATCACCCCCAATTGGACAGAAACGCACAGGGTTGGGTACCCTGACCCTTCGATCTTTCACAAGATTTACCTAAGACTGTTCAACCTTCAAGGTTAGGCATATAGCGGCCGCGACCTTTTAGTAGACCTGCACGCAAGACCCACGCATCTGGAGGAACCTTGGCCGCGAAGTCAAAATCACATGCCCCTGCACGAGTCTCATTTGCAAAGATCCGCGAACCCCTCGAAGTCCCAAATCTCCTCTCACTACAGCTAGATAGTGTTGATTGGTTGCTTGGTAATGACTTGTGGCGCGCTCGCCTGGATGTTGCAGAAAAGTCCGGCCGCGGTGAAGTCCCTAAGCAATCTGGTCTAGAAGAAATCTTCGAAGAGATCTCTCCAATCGAAGACTTCCAGGGAAAGATGAGCCTTTCTTTCCGCGACCACCGCTTCGAGCCACCTAAGGCAACAATCGCAGAGTGCAAAGACCGCGATATGACCTACAGCGCTCCACTCTTCGTCACAGCAGAATTCACAAATAACGAGACTGGCGAAATCAAGTCTCAGACAGTATTCATGGGCGACTTCCCATTGATGACACCTCGCGGAACATTCGTTATCAACGGAACAGAGCGTGTAGTTGTTTCACAGATTGTTCGTTCTCCTGGCGTTTATTTCGAGCGCACAATCGAGAAGGCATCTGACAAGGACATCTTGACTGCAAAGATCATCCCAAGCCGCGGTGCTTGGTTGGAATTTGAAGTTGATAAGAAGGATCTTGTTGGCGTCCGTATCGACCGCAAGCGTAAGCAATCTGTCACCATCTTCCTCAAGGCACTTGGCTGGACAGAAGAGCAGATCCTTGAGCAATTCGGTGAGTTTGAATCAATCCGCGCGACTCTTGAAAAAGATAACGTCAAGACTCAAGATGAAGCGCTCCTTGATATCTATCGCAAGCTTCGTCCAGGTGAGCCACCAACGAAGGAAGCAGCTCAGAACCTCATTGAGAATCTTTACTTCAACCCTAAGCGTTATGACCTTGCAAAGGTTGGCCGCTTCAAGGTCAACAAGAAGCTCGGTCTAGAACTAGAGCTTTCAAAGGGTCTTCTTAACATTGAAGATATCGTCGCAACCATCAAGTACCTCGTCTCGCTCCATGCGGGTGAAGCTCTTATGGAATACGGCAAGCAGGTCCGCGTTGAGACAGACGATATCGATCACTTCGGTAACCGTCGTCTGCGTACCGTCGGTGAATTGATCCAGAACCAAGTTCGTACTGGTCTTTCACGTATGGAGCGCGTAGTTCGTGAGCGCATGACAACACAAGATGTAGAAGCAATTACTCCTCAGACATTGATCAACATCCGTCCGGTTGTTGCATCTATCAAGGAGTTCTTCGGAACATCTCAATTGTCACAGTTCATGGATCAGACCAACCCACTTTCTGGCATGACCCACAAGCGTCGTCTTTCAGCGCTTGGACCCGGCGGCCTCTCTCGTGAGCGCGCTGGCTTCGAAGTTCGTGACGTGCACCCATCGCACTACGGACGCATGTGCCCAATTGAAACTCCTGAAGGTCCAAACATTGGTTTGATCGGATCTCTTGCTACCTATGCTCGCGTAACTCCATTTGGATTTATCGAGACTCCTTATCGCAAGGTTGTTAAGGGCAAGGTCACAGATCAGATCGATTACCTCACAGCTGATGAAGAAGATGAGCACATCATTGCTCAGGCCAACGCGCCACTTACTTCTGATAGCCACTTCGCTGAAGAGCGCGTACTCGTACGTCGCCGCGGCGGAGAAGTTGAATACATCCTTGCTGATGAAGTCGATTACATGGACGTTTCTCCACGTCAGATGGTTTCTGTTGCAACAGCAATGATTCCATTCTTGGAGCACGATGATGCTAACCGCGCCCTCATGGGATCGAACATGATGCGTCAGGCAGTTCCACTACTTCGCGCAGAGGCACCATTCGTTGGTACCGGCATGGAGTTCCGTGCAGCTGTTGATGCAGGCGATGTAACACTTGCGCGCAAGCCTGGTGTCGTCACCGATGTTCAATCTGATGAAGTCACCGTGATGAACGATGATGGAACAACAGAGCATTACTTCTTCGAGAAGTTCGTCCGCTCAAACCAAGGCACCAGCCGCAACCAGAAAGTGGTTGTTTCTCAGGGTGACAAGGTCGAAGTTGGACAAGTTATTGCAGATGGCCCAAGCACCGATAAGGGCGAGATGGCTCTTGGTAAGAACTTGCTCGTGGCATTTATGTCATGGGAAGGTCACAACTACGAAGATGCGATCATCCTTTCTCAGCGTCTTGTGCAAGATGACGTTCTTACTTCGATTCACATCGAGGAGTACGAAGTCGATGCACGCGATACCAAGCTCGGACCCGAGGAGATCACTCGCGACATCCCTAACGTTTCAGAAGAAGTTCTCGCCGATCTTGATGATCGCGGAATCATTCGCGTAGGCGCCGATGTTGTCCCAGGCGATATCTTGGTTGGAAAGGTAACTCCTAAGGGAGAAACCGAACTCACACCAGAAGAGCGCTTGCTCCGTGCAATCTTCGGTGAGAAGGCTCGCGAAGTTCGCGACACCTCACTCAAGGTTCCGCATGGTGAATCAGGCAAGGTCATCGGAGTCTCTATTGCTGACTCAGAAGATTACGAGCTACCAGCTGGCGTGAACCAAGTTGTTCGCGTGTATGTTGCGCAAAAGCGCAAAATCCAAGATGGTGACAAGCTTGCTGGCCGCCACGGTAACAAGGGTGTTATCTCAAAGATTCTTCCTCAAGAAGATATGCCATTCCTTGAAGATGGAACTCCAGTCGACATCATCTTGAACCCACTCGGTGTTCCAGGTCGTATGAACGTCGGTCAGGTTCTTGAAGTTCACCTCGGCTGGGCTGCAAAGGCCGGTTGGAAACTTGAGGGTGATGAAGATTGGCAGAAGGATCTGCGCGCACACGGCTATGCCGAGGTTGCTCCAGGATCCAAGGTAGCTACACCAGTATTCGATGGTGCGAAGGAAGACGAACTTATTGGTCTCCTCGGATCAACTCATAAGACCGCAGATGGATTGACCTTGGTCGGCCCAGAAGGAAAGGCTCGTTTATTCGACGGCCGTACCGGAGAGCCTTACAAGCAACCAATCACAGTTGGATACATGTACATCTTGAAGCTCCACCACTTGGTAGACGACAAGATTCACGCACGTTCAACAGGTCCTTACTCAATGATTACGCAACAACCATTGGGCGGTAAGGCTCAATTCGGTGGTCAGCGCTTTGGTGAGATGGAAGTTTGGGCACTTGAAGCTTATGGAGCTGCTTACACACTCCAAGAGTTGCTCACCATCAAATCTGATGACGTGCTTGGTCGCGTAAAGGTTTACGAAGCGATCGTGAAGGGCGAGAACATTCCTGAGCCAGGTATCCCTGAGTCATTCAAGGTACTTGTTAAGGAAATGCAATCTCTCTGCTTGAACGTTGAAGTTCTTAATAATCAAGGTATCGCCATCGAAATGCGCGACACCGATGAAGAAGTGTTCCGTACCGCCGAAGAGCTAGGTATCAACTTGTCACGAGTTGAGCCAAGCAGCGTAGAAGAAGTGTGAGGATAAAGAAACATGTTAGATGTTAATTTCTTCGATGAACTGCGTATTGGTCTAGCGTCAACGGACAATATTCGCGAGTGGTCTTTTGGCGAAGTTAAGAAGCCAGAGACAATCAACTACCGCACACTCAAGCCAGAGAAGGACGGACTCTTCGATGAGAAGATCTTCGGACCTACTCGTGACTGGGAATGTTATTGCGGTAAGTACAAGCGCGTTCGATTCAAGGGCATCATCTGTGAGCGTTGCGGCGTAGAAGTTACCCGCGCGAAGGTTCTCCGTGAGCGCATGGGT
>CAIWXY010000195.1 GCA_903916775.1 uncultured Actinomycetes bacterium | reverse complement strand
CTTGGGATCGATATCAGTTCCATCCGTAATGGTCGGGATTATTTTGAAACCCGCTCCCCGCAACACCGTCAACGGTTGAACCATCGGCACGCTTGGATTTGCAGGTGTGTAGAGATCCTGGACCGTGTTCTGATCTTTAAGCGTGTACCAAAATGGCGATACCTCTGTAATTAAATCAGCGTTATTAACAGCCGAAGGAAGAGCGGTGCTCATTGAATAGTAAGGAATCCAACCCGAGAGAATTTTTCTTGGTGGATTCGCAGCTCGCGCACCCTGAGGAACGGCTTGCTGAATAAAAATTGCTGCGATAGCAAGAATGGCTAGTGGCGCCAAGAACCGTCCGCTCACGTGCCAAGCGCGCCAGCGCGAGGGCTTCACTCTTTCTTCAACCCGTGATAAATCTCTTTACAGGTGGGACAGACAGGAAATTTTTCCGGGTCGCGACTTGGGACCCACTTTTTTCCGCAGAGCGCAGTCACAGCTTTTCCGGTGACCATTGACTCGGTGATCTTCTCCTTGCGCACATAATGCGAAAAACGCTCGTGATCCCCGTTGTCATGAGGGGCCATCTGCTCTTTTTCAAGCAGATCGGTGCCACCCAAAGGCGCAATACCGGGTTGGCCGGGTTGATCCAAACCTGGAGTAAAAGGCCCGCCGTCGCCTGATTGGCGACTAAATGGGTTGCGAATCATGGCCGGTTCGATTGCCACACGAATTGCTCTCACGCGGGCAATCTTATCTCGTAGGATTATCGAATGAAGGATCTACTGCGTACCGCCGACCTAAGTCGCGCTGATGTTGAGCTCTTGCTCGAGACTTCGGCGGAATTTGCTGCAAAGCCACTGAGTGCCAATACGGCGCTGGCCAATCGCACCGTAGCGATCTATATGACTAAGCCCTCTACTCGCACGCGTCTTGCTTCAGAGACTGCAGTTGCTCACCTGGGTGGCACCCCGATTTTCATTCGAGGCGATGAGCTGCAACTGGGTCGTGGCGAAACTCTTGCTGATACGGCTCGCATTATTAGCGGCTATGCATCAGCGCTGATCATTCGAACATTTGCCCAATCTGATGTCGATGAATTAGGTGCCAACACAACTATTCCGGTTATCAATGGACTTACTGACGATGATCACCCAACGCAATTACTGGCTGACTGGGTGACAATTCGTGAGCAATTTGGAAAAGATATTTCCGGTCGCAAATTTACGTACGTTGGCGATGGAAACAATATGGCGCATGCCTGGCTAACAATGGGCGCGATCATGGGTGCGCACGTTGTTGTGGCAACTCCTGGTGGAAAATATGCACCAGATGCCAACGCCCTTGATGTTGCCAAAGAGATTGCCAAAAACTCTGGCGCTACCATTGAAGTAGTTACTGATCCTGAGGCTGCCGCTAAAGACGCAAGCGTTCTCTACACAGATGTGTGGATGTCTATGGGCGATCCTGAAAATGAGCGGAGTGAAAAACTCAAAGCCCTCTCACCGTTTGCTGTTACTCCAGCACTCATGTCCCTCACAACGCCAGATTCAATCTTCATGCATTGCCTTCCCGCTCACCGTGGCGAAGAGGTTGAGGTTGACGTTATCGACGGTCCACGCTCAGTTATTTGGCGCGAGGCATATCATCGCCGCACCACCATTCAGGCGATTCTGTATCACTTGGTACGTGGCGAGCTTTCAGGGCACTAACACTCACACTTGCCCTGGATCCAGCGCTAAAACTCCTCCCAAATCTCGGCCAAAACTCCACTCAAAACTATGGCTAAACCCCTATGCAATAAAGGTTTCCTTTAATAGATTGCGTAGATGCGTATAGCCGTTCCTAAGGAAATCAAGGCAGGCGAGAAGCGTGTTGCACTCGTCCCCGACATCATCTCCAAGCTCACTAAAGCCGGTTTAGAGGTAGTAATCGAATCCGGTGCTGGACTCGCAGCCGAGTTCTCCGACGATCAGTACGCCGCAGCTGGTGCCAAGATCGTTACTGGTAGCGTCATTCACGATGCAGACATCATCGCATCGGTGGCACCACTTGACCCGCAGCGCATGGCGCAGGTGAAAAAAGGTGCGATCACAATTTCTTTCTTGTCTCCAACAACTGCAGTTGATTCGATAGAGGCGGCTGCACAAGCAGGAATCACGGCATTTTCGATGGAGCTCATCCCACGAATTTCGCGCGCCCAATCGATGGATGCCCTCACTTCGCAAGCGCTCTGTGCGGGTTACAAAGCAGCTCTCGTTGCAGCAGAACTCTCGCCTCGCTTCTTCCCTCTTCTTATGACAGCGGCAGGAACTGTCACTCCGGCAAATGTCGTTGTACTCGGTGCTGGAGTCGCAGGACTGCAAGCGATTGCAACCGCAAAGCGATTAGGCGCAGTAGTAAGTGCCTATGACGTTCGCCCGGCCTCTGCTGATGAAGTGAAGTCGATGGGAGCAAAATTCATCACGCTAGAACTCGAGGCACTTGAAGGCACGGGTGGTTATGCCCGCGAGATGACAGAAGATCGTGCCGCAAGACAGCGCGAACTTTTGACTCCGTACATCAGTGCAGCAAATGTTCTGATAACAACAGCTGCAGTACCGGGACGTCCCGCACCGCGACTTGTCACCGCCGAGATGATTTCAACGATGGCATCTGGATCAATCGTTGTAGATCTCGCCTCTGAAACGGGTGGCAACGTTGAGGGCACGCTGGCTGGAGAAATCGTCACT
>CAIWXY010000194.1 GCA_903916775.1 uncultured Actinomycetes bacterium | reverse complement strand
GGCCTGATCGGCACTTCCATCGCGCTCGGTCTCAAAGGGGCAGGTTATGAGATTGCAATCGAAGATGACCAACCAGAGTTAGAAAAAATCGCCCAAAACCTCATAGGGCAGAGTGATTTCCCCCCAACCCCAGATTTAATTATTGTCGCCACACCCATTTCGGCAATTGCGGGCATCCTCAAAGAGTCTGCAACTCGTTACCCTAAAGCTAGCTTCATAGATATAGGTGGCCTTAAGTCTGATGTTTTAGATGAGGTTGAGCGATTTGCGGATATTTCTCGCCGTTTTTGTTCCACTCATCCAATGGCTGGGCGAGAAATCGCCGGCCCCCTGGCTGCTCGTGGAGACCTATTTCAGGGACGAATCTGGATTTACACGCCAAGCGGTCAGAGTTCAGAAGTTGTTGTCGATCAGGCGCTTGAAATCATCAATACTCTAGGTGGGATTCCCGTAGAACTTGATGCACAGACGCATGATGCAGTCATTGGCGGAATATCGCATCTGCCCCAGATCTTAAGTTCTCTACTCTCTCTCACCCTGGAAGATATGAAAGAGGAGCACTTAACTTTGGCCGGTCAAGGCCTCAAGGATGTCTCCCGCCTGGCTGCATCGGACCCTGACCTATGGTCTGAGCTCTTACATAGCAACCGCGGAGCACTGAAAACTTATCTCGATAAGATGAGTAATCTCTTAAACGATTTGTCGACATCGTTAGAGAACGATGATCTGCGAAAAACGCACGAAATTTTGTCAGCCGGTCGCGAAAATCATCGACGCATTCCAGGTAAGCACGGCGGTCGCAAACGTGACTACTGGTACCTACCTATCGTCATCGAAGATAAGCCCGGACAACTAGCCGCAATCTTTGATGCCTGCGCGCTGGTTAAGGCAAACGTTGAAGATCTTGCCATCGAGCACACCCCAGGCCAGGAGAGTGGTTTAGTTACTTTGGCGCTCTCGCATGGTGATGCCGAAAAACTTTTTGATCAATTATTGGTAGATGGCTGGAAGGTGCATCTACCTCGGGAGAGCATCGGTTAATTCGTTTTCAATAGAGCGTTAGGGTTAAGACATGTCGACTGTCGTAGTAGCAATAGATGGTCCAAGTGGATCAGGTAAGTCCACCACAGCGCGCGCAATTGCGCAGCGTGCTCGTTGGCAATATCTAGATACTGGAGCTTTGTATCGGGCCATCACCTGGCTTGCCATAGATTCCAACATCACAGACCCCGATCTTTTGGTATCGCAAGCGCAAGAGCGTGGAATTGCATTTAACGCTGACCCGATCGAACCACGGATTACTTTAGGCGAGCGTGATCTCACGGCGGATATCAGATCCCTTCGGGTTACCGATCAAGTCTCGATATATGCCGCAATGCCAGAAGTACGCGAATACTTACTCACACTTCAGCACCAAATAATCGATGCAGCTCCACATGGAATTGTGGTCGAAGGTCGCGACATCGGAACTGTTGTTGCACCTGATGCAGCCCTCAAAATTTTCCTTTATGCAGACCTACATGAGCGTGCACTTCGACGCGAACGCGAATTAGCTGGTGAGATTGATGAGGCTCCAGAAGCATCTGTCGTTGCAGATTCCTTAACTAGTCGCGATGAGATCGATTCAAATCGAAAAATTTCACCGCTGCGCATGGCCGAAGATGCCCTTGAAATTGATTCAACCCTTTTGGATCTAGGTGAGGTTGTAGATGTTATTTGGGAATGGGCTAAGAGTCGCAATCTCTTGGGACTTCCAAAAGTCGCAATCATTGGTCGTCCAAACGTAGGTAAATCAACTCTTGTTAATCGCATTATCGGACGCCGTGAAGCCATCGTTGAAGACGTTCCCGGGGTGACTCGTGATCGCGTTAAATACGAGGCAGAGTGGAACGGTCGAACATTCTTGCTCATCGACACTGGCGGTTGGGAAGTTAAACCAGAGGGAATTTCGCAGAAAATTACGGCAGGTTCTGAAGCGGCCATCGCTGAATCAGATCTCGTGCTCTTTGTGGTGGATGCTCAAGTAGGCGCCCTTGATGAAGATGAATCACTGCTCACTATCTTGCGTCGCTCAGGTAAGAAAGTAATTTTGGTTGGAAACAAAGTTGATAGCCCTGCTGAAGAAAATTTGGCGCACGGTCTTTGGAATCTTGGTCTCGGCGAGCCTCATTTCGTTTCTGCGCTCCATGGACGTGGCTCCGGAGATCTACTCGATTTAGTTGTTAAAGAGCTTCCTGAAGTTGGAACAGAGCCAGCTGATGATGGTTATCGTCGTGTTGCACTCATCGGTCGACCAAATGTTGGCAAATCTAGTTTGCTCAATACCCTAGCTGGACAAGCTCGTGTGTTAGTTGATGATGCTGCAGGTACCACGCGTGATCCCGTAGATGAGTTAATTGACTTCGGTGGAAACACGTGGAGATTTATTGATACCGCGGGAATTCGACGCAAAGCCAAGTTCGATAGCGGCACTGATTACTACGTGAGCTTGAGAACAGAAGCTGCGTTAGATCGAGCCGAAGTTGCTGTTGTAGTACTCGACGCTTCTGTCCCACTCACCGAACAAGATCTTCGCATTGTCACGATGGCAGAAGAGTCTGGTCGCGCTTTGGTCCTTGTCATGAACAAGTGGGACATTGTTGATACCCAAAGACAAGAGCAATTCAATAAAGAACTTGAGCGAAACCTCGAACGGTATCCATGGGCGCAGCGCGTAAATGTCTCAGCACTCACTGGATGGCATCGCGATCGACTCGCCCCGGCACTGCGAACCGCACTGAATTCGTGGGAGAAGCGTGTGCCTACCGCCAAGCTCAACTCCTTCCTGGGTGCGCTTATTGCGGCGACACCACCACCAGTTCGCGGTGGCAAGCAACCGAAAATCCGCTTTGCTACTCAAGCCGGCACATGCCCGCCAAAATTTGTGGTTTTCTCGAGCGAATGGGTCGAACCCTCTTATCGACGATTCATTGAACGTCGCTTACGCGAAGAATTCGGTTTTGATGGCAGCCCGGTAGAGGTGGCTATCAAGGTGCGCGAGCGTGAAGAGCGCAAAGAGCGTCGCAAGCCAACCTATTAGACCTAGTAGAAACCCTCGAGAAATCGTGTGGAGTATGCGCGACTTACTAAGAACTGACTTTCTCCATAGGATCGGTGCATGAGAGTTTCTCGCTCCGAGGTACTGACGATTCCCAATGGGCTGACCTTCATCCGAGCCTTTGGAGTCCCAATTTTCCTCTGGTTACTCGTAGGGGAGAACCTTCGGGGTTGGGCTTATCTCGTTCTAGCGATTGGGGCTTGGACGGATTACTTTGATGGAAAAGTAGCTAGGTGGCTACATCAGGAATCCAAGCTCGGGGCAGCTATGGATCCAACGATTGATCGCCTTTACATCGTGGCGACAATTATTGGCTTAGCCATCAAATCGTATATTCCATGGTGGATGGTTGCCGTGCTGATCGGTCGCGACCTTTGGATGGCCGTGATGTTGATGATCTATCGAAGGAAGAGTGGCAACGTGTTTACAGTGACCTTTCTTGGAAAGTCGGCGACCTTTAACCTGCTCTACGCATTTCCGTTTCTGTTATTGAGCGGACACTCTTTCTGGGGCCAAGTAGCTCATGTTGCGGGATGGAGTTTTGCAATCTGGGGGATTGGTCTGTACCTGCTTACTGCTTTCGGTTATTCTCGCCTCGCTCTAACACTCAAAAAAGACTCATAAGGGAGTATGTCCATGTCACATGTACCAGCAGAACTTTCCTATACCAAAGAGCATGAGTGGATTGTTTTTACGAGCGAAACTACTGCACGTATTGGTATTACCGATTTTGCCCAAGCAGCGCTGGGTGACATCGTATACATTCAATTACCAAAAGTTGGCGAGAGCGTTACATCGGGAAAAGTGTGCGGTGAAGTTGAATCAACAAAGAGTGTCTCTGAAATATATTCTCCAATAACAGGAACCATCTCACTCGTCAATACTGATTTAGATAACGCTCCCGAGGCGATTAACTCTGATCCTTACGGGGCTGGTTGGATCGCAGAAATCACTTTTGAGAGCAAGCCACTTGACCTTTTGACTGCGCAAGAGTACGACTCACTTACCGCTTGATTTTGATTCTACAGATCATTAGTGTCAGCCTCTAGTCAAGATTGATAGCTGTTGCTGACATCAATACAGTGGTCTGAGCAGATATTTATATACAACGGAGGAGGGTGTTATGTCTGAAGCACAAAAGCCAACCCCTTCAGGCAATGCAGCTCCAGACAATGCAGCTCCAGAGCTCACAACGACTATCCATCTCTCTGCCCTTCGCTCCGTTCCTAAACCGCGTCCGCTAGAGGAAGTTTTCGCACTGCTCACTCCAGAAGACAGAAGCGTTGTGGGTCAACTTCCGCACAACTGCGCGATGTTGGTTGTGGTCGCAGGGCCAAGCAAAGGTTCCCGCTTTCTGATTGATAGCGATCGCGCAAGTATTGGACGATCAGAGAGTGCCGACATTGCTCTCGATGATGTAACTGTTTCGCGTTCACACGCCGTGATTTCACAGTTAGAGAATGGTGACTTCCAGATAGCTGATGCCCAGAGTCTCAATGGCACATATCTCAATGGCACAGCAAT
>CAIWXY010000193.1 GCA_903916775.1 uncultured Actinomycetes bacterium | reverse complement strand
GCCGAAATCATCTCCGGTACTGAGGCAGAGATTGCACTGGTTAAACAAGCCCTCCCTATTGTTCAAGAACGTATTGCGACCCTGAGTGAGATTCCACCGATGCTCAAATTCTTATTTGTAAAAGAGTTTGCAGTTGATGCGGATTCATTGCCAAAGATTGCCGATGAGCAGAGTCGAAAAGTCCTTGCTACGGCACTTGAACGTCTGACTCCGCTCACAGAATGGAACCACACCTCGATTGAGGCGGCGCTGCGCAGCGCGCTGATCGAAGAGATGGGTCTCAAGCCTCGTATCGCTTTTGGAGCAGTCCGTATCGCTGTCACGGGCAGCCATATCTCGCCACCGCTCTTTGAATCTATGGAGCTATTGGGTCAGAGCGCCAGCCTGGCTCGCATTTCCGCCTCGCTTTAATTCAGGGTATCCTTCGGGTTCTGATTTGGTTTGACCTGTTCATATCAAATTGGGGTATGGGGTAATTGGCAGCCCTTCTGATTCTGGTTCAGCGAGTCTAGGTTCGAGTCCTGGTACCCCAGCGCAGTAATACCTGCACCTGTACGGCACAACTACATATAAGCGCGGCCCCGTCGTCTAGTGGCCTAGGACTCTGGCTTCTCAAGCCAGCTACGAGGGTTCGAATCCCTTCGGGGCTACCACTTCCGCGCTTAGGATTTAGAGGAGTCGCTCATCCACATCCATCACATCATCATTACCTGGGCATCGCTAGTAACAATCTGCGATCTGCTAGCGACCTTTGCTTTTGCGGCCGTAGGAGCAAGAGTGGCCGCTGCCAAGGGTATGGATTTTGGTGGCATCACCCTCATTGCCGCAGTTTCTTCGATATCCGGCGGAACCCTTCGCAATCTCTTTCTCATGAAATCGCCCTCGTGGATATTAGATCCATGGCTCTTTCTCTCAATTGGCTTAGCTGTCGCACTCACCATTATTCGAAAGAGCACAGAGCCTGTTGGTCGCGTGATGTTATCGCTGGATACTTTCGGTCTGGCTGTCGCTACCGTTTCAAGTGCTGAATTCGCCATCAATGCTCATGTCAATCCTGTGATCGCGTCAATACTTGGTCTCATCGGTGGTGTTACCGGCGGATTGTTACGCGACGTCTTATGCCAGGTTGAACCAGTTCTCTTGCATCGCGAAACAATTGGGACTTCGTGTTTCTTAGGCGCGATCACATGCGTTGGCTTGCACGAACTTCACATTAATCGCTTCATTCCAATTATTGTTGGCGCTCTTGTAGTGATTGCAATTCGAGAGCTTTCAATTCGATTCGAATGGCACCTGCCGCGAATTTAGGGACGTAGAGAATTTATTTCCCTTGAATTAAATAGTCACTAAGGCGTGCTGCGGTGGCCATCACTTGTGCCGCGTGTGCGCGACCAGGTTGTCGGCCAAGGCGTTCCATTGGTCCGCTGATACTTACGGCAGCAATTACTTTATTGTTTGGACCACGTACTGGCGCTGAGACAGAGCAGACGCCTGCCTCACGTTCGCCCACTGATTGAGCCCAACCACGTCGACGCACAGCAGAAAGGCTTGCTGCGGTGAATTTGGCATTCACTAGTCCGCGGTGCAATTTCTCTGGATCTTCCCAAGCCAGCAGTACTTGAGCAGCAGATCCTGCTTGCATCGTAAGAACAGTTCCGACAGGTACGGAATCGCGCAAACCTGAAAGTCGCTCTGCTGTGGCAACACAGATACGTTGATCACCTTGGCGTCTATAGATCTGCGCGCTCTCACCTGAGGCGTCGCGGAGAGCAGAAAGGGCAGGGGCTGCAACGGATAGGAGGCGATCCTCACCAGCGGCGGATGCTAATTCGGCTGCTCGTGCACCTAATACGAAGCGACCCATGAGATCACGTGTAACCAGTCGATGAAATTCCAGGGCTACCGCTAGGCGATGAGCTGTAGGGCGAGCAATTTTGGTAGCTGTTACGAGTTCGGAGAGTGAGTGCGGTCCAGCCTCAAGGGTTGCCAGGATGCGCACGGATTTGTCTAGTACGCCGACTCCGCTATTCTTCTTGTCCATAATCTAATACTGCCATCTTAAATAATGAGATGCAAGTAACAAGAGGAGACATAATGGGAAAGACGTTAGCCGAAAAGATTTGGGCAGATCACGTAGTTCGTGAAGTAGCTGGTGAGCCTGATCTGATTTACATCGATCTCCACTTGTTGCATGAAGTTACTTCACCACAAGCATTTGATGGACTCCGTCTTGCTAATCGCCAAGTGCGTCGCACCGATCTCACGATCGCAACTGAAGATCACAACACCCCAACACTTAATATCGATCAGCCAATTGCTGACCCAGTTTCTCGCTTGCAGATTGAAACGCTACGCAAGAATGCAGCAGAGTTTGGTGTTCGCATTCACTCACTCGGTGATGCTAACCAAGGAATCGTTCACGTTGTCGGACCACAACTAGGTATTACCCAACCTGGAATGACAATTGTTTGCGGCGACTCACATACATCTACCCACGGTGCATTTGGCGCACTTGCATTTGGAATTGGAACTTCGGAAGTAGAGCATGTTCTCGCAACACAGACTCTTCCTCTTGTACGTCCAAAAACGATGGCAATCAACATTGAAGGCTCTTTACCTCAAGGTGTAACCGCTAAGGACATCATCCTTGCGATCATCGCAAAGATTGGTACCGGCGGGGGACAGGGATATGTTCTTGAATATCGCGGCTCTGCCATCCGTGAACTTTCCATGGAAGGTCGCATGACCATCTGTAACATGTCAATTGAGGCTGGTGCGCGTGCTGGACTCATTGCTCCAGATGAGACAACATTTGAGTATGTGAAGAACAAGCCACATGCACCTACTGGCGCTGATTGGGATGCAGCAGTTGAATATTGGAAGACACTCAAGAGTGATGATGATGCGAAATTCGATGTCGAGATCTCTCTGAATGCAGCCGAGCTTTCACCATTTATCACGTGGGGAACTAACCCTGGACAAGGTGCACCACTGAGCGGAAATGTTCCTAACCCTGCCGACTTCACAGATCCTGAAGAGGTAGGCGCAGCGGAACGTGCCCTTACCTATATGGGCCTAGAAGCTGGTCAGCCGTTCAAATCAATTAAGGTCGATACCGTCTTCCTCGGCTCTTGCACCAACGGTCGTATCGAAGATCTACGTGCAGCAGCTGATGTACTTCAGGGCAAGAAGATCGCTCCAAACGTGCGCATGCTCGTTGTTCCCGGCTCTGCCAAAGTTCGTCTGCAGGCAGAGAGTGAAGGTCTCGACAGAGTCTTCCTTGATTTCGGAGCAGAGTGGCGCCAAGCCGGATGCTCTATGTGCCTAGGAATGAACCCTGATCAACTCACTGTTGGCGAGCGTTCAGCCTCTACATCAAATCGTAACTTTGAAGGACGTCAAGGTAAGGGTGGACGCACTCACCTTGTAAGTCCACTCGTAGCAGCTGCGACTGCTATCCGCGGAACCCTCTCATCCCCAGCTGATCTTTAAGGAGAACGAAGAAAATGGAAAAATTTATTTCTCACACCGGCACAGCAGTTCCACTTCGTCGCTCAAATGTAGATACAGATCAGATTATTCCTGCGGTCTATCTCAAGCGCGTCACCAAGAGTGGATTTGAAGATGGTCTTTTTGCTGCATGGCGCAATGACCCTGAATTTGTTCTCAACAAATCAGAATTTGCTCACGGCACAATCTTGGTAGCGGGTGCAGATTTTGGAACAGGTTCTTCGCGTGAGCATGCAGTGTGGGCTCTACAAAACTATGGTTTCAAGGCCGTCATCTCAAGCCGCTTTGCAGATATCTTCCGTGGCAATTCCCAAAAGGGTGGACTACTTACAGTAGTTCTTCCACAAGAAGGTGTTGAAAAAATTTGGGATGCGATTGAGGCCGATCCAACAACAGAAGTAACAGTTGATTTAGAGGCGAAGAACGTTCGAGTCGGTAGTTCTGTCTATCCGTTTGAGATCGACGATTACACCCGCTGGCGCCTCATGGAAGGACTCGATGACATCGGTCTGACACTGAAAAACATCGATGATGTCACCGCTTTTGAGAAGAAGCGTCCATCATTTAAACCGCTGACACTTCCAGCAAAAATTTAATATCTGCAAAAAAAAAAGGCTTTTTTACCCTCAAAATTGATTGAGTCAATGCACTTTTTACGTGAAAGCAAGAACCCTAAATGTCTAATTTAGAGTTTTTTACGCGTAAAAAGTGCATTTTCTTTTACTTTTTCTCTCGCGACACGCCCGCACGAATGCTCACCCTTTCGGTATCACCCGCGTAGATTTCCCATCACGTAGGCAAAAGCCTAAGAAATACGCGTATTTAAGGGGAAGAAATGAACAAGGCCCAGTTCATCGCTTATTTGGCACCACAGTTCGGTGACAATAAGAAGGAAGCTGCTCGCGCAGTTGATGTAGTTTTCGATGCAATCGTTCGCAATATCTCTAAGGGCGACGATGTCATGATTAACGATTTCGGTAAGTTCAAGAAGGTTGATCGTCCAGCACGTAAGGGTCGCAACCCATTCACAGGCGAGACAATCCAGATCAAGGCAAGCAAGAAGGTTCGTTTCCTTCCTGCAAAGGCTCTCAAGGAGATCATCTCTGGTGCACGCAAGCTTGAAGCTGCGCCAAAGCCTCCTGTAAAGGTTGTAGCAAAGCCTGTTGTTAAGGCAGCAGCGAAGAAGGCTCCTGCGAAGAAGGCAGCAGCTAAGAAGGTTGTTAAGAAGGCTCCTGCGAAGAAGGCAGCAGCTAAGAAGGTTGTTAAGAAGGCTCCTGCGAAGAAGGCAGCAGCCAAGAAG
>CAIWXY010000192.1 GCA_903916775.1 uncultured Actinomycetes bacterium | reverse complement strand
TGCCTCTCGAATAATTGGTACTGCTTGGATCGGCTTGGATCCAGGCATTGAGGAAGCCGCAAGACTCGATGGCGCGGGTAAGTTACAAACTTTCTTCTCGATCACAATTTTTGCGTTGAGCAATGCATACAAATCTGCCGCACTTCTCATCTTCTTGTATTGCACAGCTAATTTCGGACTCGTTCTTATTATTGGCGGTGGGCAGCTACATTCACTTGAAACCGAGATCTATTCTTCGGCAACTCAAATTCTTAATCTGCCAAAAGCTGCAAGCTATGTGGCTCTGCAATCACTGCTCACTCTTACGGTTTTGATCTTTATGAGTCAGAAGACTTCCTTCGCTGTTGGCCTGGCCAATAGCCGATCGCGACTTCGTGGTACGCGAAGGGAGTTGCCAGTCATTCTGTTCTCTTTGGTGATCGCCGGCTTGGTAGTTCTTGGGCCGATTGCAGATATTGTGAAGCACGCCTTTGCGACCTCCACGGGCATTGGTCTTGGCAATTTCCTGCACTTAAATAGTTTGGGGGCGCGCAATACTTTGAGCATTTCGCTCGGGGAAGCCACTCTTAACAGTCTGCGGAATGCAGCTATAAGCACGTGTATTGCGATGGGAATCGGGCTCTATCTTGCGAGTGCCAAACGATCTCTGCTACTGCTCACGTTGTATCGCATACCCATCGGCATCTCTACCGTGGCCCTGGGGTTAGGGTATTTGGTTACTTTCACCTCTGGAATATTTCCCTTTCGTCAGAGTTGGCTAGTCACTCCGATTGCACAATCCATTCTCTTGATTCCACTCGTTGTTCAGATTGTTATGCCAAGCCAGCGTGCCATCAGCGAAGATATTGAGAATCTAGCAACCACAGAGGGCGCAGATCGCATCCAATACTGGTGGTACATCGAACGCCCAATTCTGATGCGGTCCATCCTTGTAGCTCTGGGTTATGCGGTGGTCATCTCGATTGGCGAGTTTGGCGCGGCTAATTTCCTTGCCTACGGCGACCAAGCAACCCTACCTACTCTGCTCTATCGACTAATCTCACGTCCAGGCTCCCTTAACTTCGGAATGGCAATGGCAGCCAGCGCGTTACTCATTGCACTGACTGCCATCATTACTTATGCCGTGGACTTTTACTCGTTAAAGACAGATCGCCTCTAAATCAATCTGTTACTGAGTAGAGATCTGCAATAACAAACTTATTCATCTGCATCATGGCGTTCATTGCATACGCCGACTTTTCTGGATCAGGATTACCGATATGAGCTCCTAGCTCGGCCGGAACAACCTGCCATGAGAGCCCAAATTTATCCTTGAGCCAGCCACAACGGCCCTCTGACCCACCTTCGGTGAGGGCGTTCCAGTAATAATCGATCTCTTTCTGATCAGCACACGTAATGAAGAAAGATACTGCTTCAGTAAAAGGGAATTGCGGTCCACCGTTGAGCGCAAGAAATTCTTGTCCGAAGATTGAAAATTCACCCATCATCGGATTGATCGAGTGAACCCCTACTTCAGGAAATACCGTTTTGTAGAATGCGATCGCTTCTTCAAGGTTGTTATCGAACCAGAGAAATGGCTTGATTTTTTGGGATCTAGGCATCTGCAGAATCCTTACTTTTGCTAAACCAGACCATAATGACGATCATCACGGTAAGAACAAGTGCTGGTGAACCATAGCCCCAGCCATGGCCACCAATCTGCTTAGGCGCACCAAACCAATCTGCAAAAGAAGCGCCGAATGGACGGGTGAGGAGTTAAATTGAAGGTAAAGCGAGATGCAAAAAACTGCGAGTCCGGTGAGCACAGCAGGCGAGTTGCCGAGTCCATGTACCAAGAAATCCGAAGCATCTTCGCCCATGGCTGTCGTCAAAATCTTGGTCACCCAGAACCCAGTCGTAATAGCCGGAACTTTATTAGCTAGTGGAGCCGGGAATTTCATAGAGTCATAACTAGCCACGCTTAAAAATCTGCACGCGCTTCTGAACGAGCGCAGCTGATGTAAAGACGAGAAGGCCGCCAATTACCTGGGTGTACGAGAATTTCTCTTTGAGCAACCAGATACCCAGGATTGTTGCAACCACTGGTGTAATAAATGTGACTGTGCTTGCCACTGCGCTACCGGCTGCACGGATTGTGTGGAAGTTGAGAATGTAGGCAAATCCGGTGCCGATTGCTCCGAGTGCGAGCATTCCGATGATCGATTTACTGTTCCATGATCCATGAATAATTCCGCCGAGAAGTGCACAAGGTGCCAGTAAGATCGCAGCGCAGCTCACTTGAGTAGCAGCAAGTGCGGTAGCTGAATAATCGAGCTTGCTGACGAATCTCTTGGAATACGGCATAGAAATTCCATAACAAAGAGTCGCTCCGAGCAGTGCGAAAATTCCGTGCCAGTCGTTCGCGCTTAGGCCAGTCAAAGCTCCCGTGACCAGCACAATTCCAGCGAAACCAATGGCCACACCGATCCCCTGATTGATATTCACGCGCTGTTCACGAAAAGCGAGAGAAATAACGAGAACCGTCATCAATGGTGTTGTGGCATTGAGAAGCCCTGCCATAACGCTGCTGACATGGGTCTCGCCATACGCAAAAAGAAAGCCCGGCAGTGCATTGAGGAAGAGCGCCACGACGGCGATGTGAAACCATTCGATCACCTTGTTGGGGAGCTTGGATTTTGTCAGAAGTGCGAAGAGCAAAAGGGTGAGGCCACCGATGCTGCAACGCAGAAATGCAACACCGAGTGAAGTCAGCGAGAGCAAACCCCATTTAATAAATAAGAATGAACTTCCCCAAATAATTCCTAGAGCTATAAAGCCGGGGAGCCAACTTTTGCTTCGCTGCTGTTCCATTCTGGAAGTCTAACAACGGAGGGAGTAATCACCTTGCTTGGTAAGAAGATTGATTAGGCAACCTGGAAGGAGCGCTTGGAAAGTCCCATCCAATATCCATCAATAGTTGTTGTTGGTGCTGCATCAGCTTGCGATGCCGCGCCGAGCGTAATAAAAATCGGGGCGAAGTGTTCAACAGTTGGGTGAGCGTAAGGCATACCAGGTGCTCGCGATTTGTAATCCATGAGCTCATCGATTGCTCCGCGATCAAGTACTTCCTTAGCCCAGAGATCAAATTCGGCAGACCATCCGGGTGGAGTTGCATCAATGCTCCAGTCGCGAATAAAAGGCAAGCCGTGAGTTAGGAATCCGCTACCAATAATCATGACCCCTTCTTCGCGAAGCGGGGCTAGCTGTTTGCCGAGCGCGAATAGCTTTTCGGGATCAAATGTGGGGATCGACATTTGCAAGACTGGAATATCTGCATCTGGATACATCTTCAGGAGCGGTACATATGCACCGTGATCGAGTCCACGATTGGGTTGCTCTGTCACTGGCTGTCCGATAAAAGCTTTGACACGAGCAGCGAGCTCAGGCGCACCAGGAGCGCGATATTGAAGGTTGTAATACTTGGGAGCAAATCCGCCAAAGTCATAAATAAGTGGAGTTCCTGTTGTCGTCGTGCCCAAAGTCAATGGCGCAGATTCCCAGTGCGCACTCACAATAAGAATGGCCTTTGGCTTCTCTAGCGTGGTTGCCCAATTCTCAAGCTGACCGCTCCAGATTGGATCATCCAACAATGGTGGCGCACCGTGACCGATATAGAGGGCTGGCGTAAGTGACATGCCCCAACTATAGCATCTAGTTGAAACTTAAACTAGTTTGGTTTCTCAGACGTTGCGCTTCTTGCTGACGAAGGGAATTACGGCAGAGGTGCTCCTCTGGTAATCCGCATACTCAGGATATTTCGCCAGCGAGAGCTTCTCGGTGAAGTTTGTAGATCCCATAAAGAGAATTGTCAGAAGCACTGGCCCAACGAGGGTCCACTGCAGAAATGATCCCGCCGAATCTGCGCCAATGAAGAATAGAACCCACCATTGTGCTTGCTCGTAAAAGTAATTTGGGTGGCGAGAGTACTTAAATGAGCCAGTTTGAAGGAAGTTAACCTTTGGGGTTATCCCGGCCTCCTTTATGCCTCTCTTCTCCTGCTGGAAATTCCACTGCTGCTGATCCGCAACCGTCTCTCCGATAAGGAGTGCAATAAATCCAATTGAAAAGAAGAGATCCCACGGTCCAAATTTCTTACCCTGGTGCTGATAAGCGTTCCATGCAGGTAGTGCAATAAGCATGATCAGAATATTTTGATAAATCGAAATAAAGAAAATATTGAAGAGTGCGAACTGCCACTTCTTCATGGAGTTACGCAGAACTTCCCAGCGGTAATCCTCCATGCCGCTGTAACCACCTTTTCGCGCAAAATTAAAGGTAAGGCGAAGTCCCCATGCCGTGACTAAAAGTGCCATTACATTGAGGCGCAGATTATGGAAATCGGCTTTCCCGGCAAATACCCAAAGATAAATAATCGGCGCAATCGACCAAATCCGGTCGACCCATGAGTGCTCATGCGTGATAAGCGAGAGAATCCAGCAAAGGCCAGCGATTGCGGCGCAAATTATGATGACAAGACTAAGTGCGGTCATGCATAAATTTAACCAGAATCACTGCCGGTTTCGTGGCAGAATCCAACTATGTTGCATGCGGGATATCTGGCGATGCTCGTATTTACGATTCTTGGTTCATTTTGGCTAGAAATATTTCTCAAAATTAAAGTGCTGCGCCAAATAAATCGCCTCATCCTCACCATCACCCCAACTGCGCTATTTTTTATCGCGTGGGATGCCTATGCGATCTCACGCAAACAGTGGAGCTTTGATCCCGCCCAAATACTCGGTCTACACGGACCTTTTCATATTCCAATCGAAGAATACCTTTTCTTTGTCATCGTCCCGATCGCGGCGATCATGACGATCGAGGCTGTACGAAAGCGCAGACCTCATTGGATTATTGGGGATGAGAAGGATCTGGGGAGTGATCACCAATGACCTACACCGCCCTTGCCCTCACTGCGCTTGCACTCGCACTCGCGCTTGATTTATTCATCGTGAAAACCAGATTGGTTACTCGTAAAGCGTTTTGGACAAGCTACGCAATCCTGCTTCCCTTTCAACTTCTAACCAACTGGTGGCTGACCTCCAGAAATATCGTCATGTACAGCAGCCACACAATTCTCGGGGCTCGTCTAGCGGGAGCTCCGCTTGAGGACCTGCTCTTTGGCTTTGCTCTCATCCTGAGCACCCTTGCGCTCTGGATTTACTGGGGCCGACGGGGATTTAGCCCAGAAAAATAATCGTTAGAATTAGGGCATGGAAACTCGGATCAATGGTGAGCTACAAAAAGTAATTCTCTACTACGGCTTCACCCCGTTGCATGATCCAGAGGCGATTATGATGTGGCAGCAACAACTTGCATCGAGCCTCGGGCTCAAGGGGCGAGTAATTATTGCCAAGAGTGGGATCAATGGGACCCTCGGCGGTGACATGAGTGCTCTCAAAAAATATGTCAGCGCGACCAAGAAATACCCAGGATTTAAGAAGATTGATTTTAAGTGGTCTGATGGAACGGGCGATGAATTTCCTCGCTTAAGTATCAAAGTGAAACCCGAGCTTGTGGCTTTCGGCGCTCCGCACGAGGTTGAGGTTGATGAGAATGGAGTCGTCAATGGCGGAGTTCATCTCAAGCCATGGGCCGTGGATAAGCTCGTAGAAGAACGAGGCGATGACGTTGTATTTTTTGATGGAAGAAATGCATTTGAAGCCAAGATCGGTAAGTTCAAAAATGCTCTGGTTCCAGATGTCGAGAGTAGCCGTGATTTCATCGGCGAGATTGAATCTGGCAAGTACGACCATCTAAAAGATAAGCCGATCGTTACATACTGCACGGGTGGAATTCGTTGTGAAATTCTCTCAGCAGTCATGGTCAAGCGTGGCTTCCAAGAGGTGTATCAAATTGATGGCGGCATTGTTCGCTATGGAAATAAATTTGGTGATGATAGTTTGTGGGAAGGTTCGCTGTACACCTTCGATGCTCGCATGACTATCGACTTTAGTGATGAGACCAAAACAATTGGCGAGTGTGAACAATGCGAGAGTCCGACCAAGCAGTTCTATAACTGTGCGACCGTAACCTGTCACAGCTTAATTTTACTCTGCGAACCTTGTAGCTCAATCGAAGCTAATCGGGCATGCACGCATAGTGACATTGCGATAGACCGCGAGATGGTTGGCTAGTTTTTTCCTTTAATTTACTTGGTAGGTGAAGGCGCAGGAGCAGCCGATATTGCAGCAGCACGCGCATCATTAGCAGCTGCCATCGCTTGCTTAAATGCTTCTCGAACCGCACTTACCTGAAGCTTGTATGCACTCCACGCAGCCTTGCGAGCGGCACCATCTTTACCAGCAGCAGCCAGTGATTGATTGAGTGTTGCTGTTGCATCCGCTAAGGCAAGATCTCGGCCCTGTGTAGCACTTATGGCAGATTGCATATATACCTGATTCGCGGCCTTTATGGCGGCGCGGCGTGGACTAGAAGCGCTCTGATGTTGTGTTGGTGTTGCAGTTGCTGATGGAGTTGCTGAAGAAGATGGTGTTGGGGTGCTCTGCACATCAGCAGAAGAATATGTTGCAGTAAAAAGATAAGCAGAAGTACACAACGTTGTACCCACAACAAGGGCAACGAGAGAACTCTGCTTCTTTTTCACATCTCAATTATCGCACCTTTTTCTCATGGCGCATTGCCATTAGGCTCGGATAGTGAGAAGCGTCCGGTTCTTGGTTCGAATAGCTATCGCGGCGCCACTTGTCGGGGCCCTTATCGCCACAACCTCGGTAAACGCTCAGACCACTATCTCCCCAACTCCCAAAGCAACTCTTGTCGAATTAAAGATTCCAAGCCCAGAGAAAGACTTTCCGATCCGCGATGTCTACGTCTGGACACCTGCAGTTCAACCCGGCACCATAGCAACGCTTCCTGTTGTCTATATGCTGCACGGTTGGCCTGGAACACCAAATGGCATCATGGGCGGAGTACTTGCGCCTCAGCAAGAAGCATTCGAAAAGTATGGAAAACCATTTATTGCCGTCTTTCCAGATGGCAATGCAAAGACACATATAGATTCAGAGTGGGCTGACTCTTATGATGGCAAAGCCATGATTGAAACGTGGCTCACTACCAATGTGATCAACACAGTAGAAGCAGGAGACATTCGACCTGCAGCAGACCGGGCAATCCTTGGATTTTCGATGGGCGGATATGGCGCCGCAATTATCGGCTTGCATCATCCAGAACTCTTTGGGCAGATCATCACGCTTGCTGGGTATTTCGTTACCGACGATCTCACAAACGCATTTGGTGGAGCCGCACATAGCTCAAAGGTTGCCTACCAAACTCC
>CAIWXY010000191.1 GCA_903916775.1 uncultured Actinomycetes bacterium | reverse complement strand
CGATCTCCAGTCGGTGGTCGATCCGATTCCAAAGTCTTTCAGATTGGCCAAGGCCTCGATCGCTTCCGACGTGGAGGGCGAGGAATTCCAACAAGCGGAGAGAAGGATGGGAAGTCGCATGGTGAGAATCCAGTGAGCGAGGCAAGCATCGCGAAAGCAGCAGCGAAGATTGCGCTTCCATTTGTAAGTCAGGGTGGCGAGAACGCATATTCCTTGCATCAAGAGTTGCAAGAGGTCACACACAATCTCGTTGGAATTATTCGTACCGGTGCAGAGCTTCAAGAGGCGATTGAAAAGATTGCAGATTTACGTAAGCGCAGCGCCAATATCTCTGTCACAGGGGATCGCCAATTTAATCCAGGCTTCCACCTAGTGTTCGATCTCGACAATATGTTGTTGGTTGCAGAGAGCACCGCAAAGTCCGCGCTGTTGCGTGAAGAGTCACGCGGTGGACATACTCGCGATGACTTCCCTGGAATGAGTTCAACCTGGCGTCAGGTTAACCACATTGCCAGTTTTGATGGGGAGAAGGTCAACATCAAAGCGCAACCTCTTCCTGCTCTTCCAAAAGAACTATTCGATCTCTTTGATGTACATGAACTCGAGAAGTACATGACTCCTGAAGAAATTGCGAAAGGTGGTTCCAACTAATGGCGCGCACACTCAAACTCCGCATCTGGCGTGGAACCGATAAAGATGGTGGCCTGCAAGATGTCACCGTGGAAGCCAATAGCGGCGAGGTAGTTCTCGACATCATCCACCGCGTTCAAGCAACCCAGATGGGTGATCTAGCCGTCCGCTGGAACTGCAAAGCTGGAAAGTGTGGCTCTTGCTCAATGGAGATTAACGGAAAGCCACGTCTGGCCTGCATGACTCAGATCTCCGCTTACCCAGAAGATGAGGTAATCACCATTACCCCGCTTCGCGCATTTCCGGTCATCAAGGACCTGGTTACCGATGTCTCTTTTAACTATAAAAAGGCTCTGGAAGTTCGAGCATATGAACCGCCTTCCGACCTCGCTCCTGGCGAGGCGCGCATGCAGCAGGTCGATGTGGAGCGCTCGCAAGAGTTCCGTAAGTGCATCGAGTGCTTCCTGTGCCAGAACACCTGCCACGTCATTCGCGATCACGAAGAGAATAAGAAATCCTTCGCCGGTCCTAGATTCTTCATCCGCTTGGCGGAGTTGGATATGCACCCACTAGATACTCTGCGTAATCGCAAGCAGAGCGCTCAAAAGGAGCACGGACTTGGAATGTGCAACATTACCAAGTGCTGTACAGAGGTCTGCCCAGAGCACATTCGGATTACAGATAACGCCATTATCCCCATGAAGGAGCGCGTCGTAGACGTTAAATACGACCCACTGCGCTGGCTTGGCTCAGTTATCAGAAAGCGAGACGGTATCCTTTAAGTATGAGGATTCTTGTTCGTTGGGGTGTTTTAGCTCTTGCAGTATGGGCAGCAACTGGATTGGTGCCAGGAATCAAGGTTCATGGTGGAGCATGGGACTATCTCTGGGTAGCTCTTATCTTCTCCCTCATCAACACATTCTTGGGTTCTTTCTTAAAGTTGATGACCCTTCCCGCGGTCATATTGAGCGCCGGATTATTCTTGATCGTGATTAATGCCGCCATGCTCGAGGTAACAACCCACATCAGCAGCGCGCTCACTATTAAATCTTTCTGGTCTGCAATCTTCGCCTCCATCATCATTAGTTTGGTCTCTGGTG
>CAIWXY010000190.1 GCA_903916775.1 uncultured Actinomycetes bacterium | reverse complement strand
TGTTGCACCTTGGATATTGCTTGCGATCTTGTCTGCCCAGCCATCTACGTTGGCGGCATTTTCAACTCCCACGGGGATTGTCATTTTGATTACTGGAGTGATTATGAGCCTTGCCGCATATTTTTGGATGGGTCGTGTGGGCAGAATTCCCGAGATTCCAAGAATTTTCAACGGTGAGAATGATCAACAGAAGCACAAGGCAACAAATCAACGAACGAGTGTTGCAGGCAATCAACGAACGAGTGTTGCAGGCAATCAACGAACGAGTGTTGCGAGGAAGGTGTCGAACGGGCTCAATCGTGGACAAGCTGCGGTTGGAAATTTTGAAAAAGCTCGCAGTAATCACGCATGAGAGCCTTCTTAGTCTTACTCATGGTTGCACCTATCGTTGGTTTTGCATGTATCACCTTGTGGCAAGAATTTCACACTGACGTACTCAGCAGTTATGGCGACTACGCATATCGCTCGGCATCGAAGAAATCTCGTGTTCTCATCGAGCGCGAATTCCCAATGGTCGTCGAGCTATTCGCAATTCTCTTATCTGCTAACCAAAGTCCGGCTACAGCGCTCTTGCATATAAGCGAACGGGTAACAGGTGAGTTTGCTTTGATTTTGAGGGAGGCAGTTTCTGATATTAGACATGGTGCAAGTTTTGCTCAGTCACTCGACGTGCTGAGCAGTCGAATTGCCTCTCCGATGGTGCGCAGGTTCTGCGACTCGCTCATGATTGCGGTTGAGCGCGGATCGCCACTGCTCGAAGTTGTTAGCCGTCAGGTAGAAGAAGTCAGGCAAGAGCAGAAAGTCGCACTGATGGAGGCTGCCGGCAAAGCAGAAATTGGATTGATGATCCCAGTGGTCTTCCTCATTCTGCCAATTTCGGTCTTATTTGCACTGTGGCCTTCGTACTTTTCGCTTGGCCGCGCAGTGGGGTTGTGAGGAGCGGGTGGTGGATGCCAAGGGATTGTGACGAGTCAATGGCGAGCGCCACGGAGGTTTGAGGATCGAATACTCGGAGGCATAGCTTCGTGAGGACCGGAGGATGTATGACAGAGATTCTTGTTTGTTCAAATTCGTTCAAATTTGTTCAAAGCGAATGTCTTTTATTTATCGAGCGAAGGAATTTTAATAATCGTACCTACGAAATGGAGAAGTAAATGATTGAAACATCGCGGTTGCGGGATAAGCAACTTCAACTGGAGCTGGCCATGTGCCAACGACTGAAGTCTGCCTGGCAGATTCTTAGTGATGAGCGAGGTGATGTGCCTGGCTGGGTTCTGGTGGTTCTCATGACAACTGGATTGGTTACGGGCATCTGGACACTAGCGGCGCCGCAAATCGAATCAATCCTGCGTTCCTCGCTCGAGTCCATGAACGGCATTCGTTGAAAATTCCATCGCGACGGATCCGCTCTGAGGCAGTCGGGCCACGTTTCAATTCAGTATTGAAGTCTGAACGCGGAAATGTCGAAAGCGCCCTGACAATAATTCCATTGATGCTTCTCTTCTTGAGCGTAATGCAACTTGGGCTTGGGGTTTACGGTCGCGTTACTTCAGATCAGATGACGCAGGGCAGTGTTGCTAGACAGGCCATGGGTATGGCGACGAGTGATGCGCTAACTCAGGGCTCCTCATCCAGTTCAACCGATCCGTTTATGGAGGGGTTTGCGAGTGAGATGCAAAATGTCGGATCAGTTACTGCAATCCCACTGCCAGGAGGAGGCTCGTTGGATTTGGGTACGGCCATGAACGGTCTGCCATCCATTAGCCCACTGCTTCCTGAGGGTGACCACATGACGAGCTCGGGACTTGCGGTTCAGGAGTGAAGATCACACCCAATAGCTCTGCTCCATTTTTTTCTACAACGGTTTCACGTTCCTATCTTTCGATCACTTTTC
>CAIWXY010000189.1 GCA_903916775.1 uncultured Actinomycetes bacterium | reverse complement strand
GCTTCGGTGATCATAAAGATCTGCAAATGAGCTCGGCGTTACTGGTAACGATGTTGCAGAATTGGCCGCACCTTGTTGTGAACGTGAACCCGCTCGGCTGGCGTTGAAACTTGCTACTGAAGAAGGCTCCCAAATCAAGTAATTTCCAACGGGGTACGGAATGCATTCCAATTTTATTCCGAGAAGAGTTTCCTTTTGATTGATAGTGGTACAGGTGGCAACCCACTTATTGCTTCCAGAATAAGTTATGCATATATAAAAACGACCAGATTCAATCGTTTGACCTACGGTTGAGCACGATTGTCCCTGAGCTATTTTGGGGACCGCCTTCTTGGAGGACGTGGAGGCTTGCACGCTTGAGATCGATCCAAGACATAGCGAAAGTATTCCGATTACCGAACTAACAAGAAGGCGTTTGCGCATGAGGCAATTATCCAAGAATATGTGTTTAATGCCTAGTACTACTCAATGACGCGATAGCTGGCTCTACGCTTGAAAATCACGCGAGGATACTTCTGTCAAAATCCATCAATTTTTCGCCAAAATTCCTGTTTCTGACCGAACATCCCACTAAAATAGGATGTAGTTAACATCGTTTTATGTTCTATATGTGCCCAAGACGAGTATGTAATGCGAGTCCCTCACAACGCACTTTCTCTCTACAAATCCTCCAAAAATCTGCTCAAATGCCTTGTGGTTCCAGCCCTCCCCCGCCGATCCACAAACCGAGAATCAGTTGAAGTCTTTTACAAATCTAGCTGCACCCCAAGCGTCACCAAGCGCTCTTCAGGCAATCCGAAATATGGACCGACTGGAGAGGAGTTTCTATGGAGGAAGGTAAATGCTTTCTCCATAAACCCTCGAATCTCACCGCTATCAAGGTTATTGAACTTGCGATCAGATAGGTAATAGGTAGCTTTTGCTTCTTCTTCCACAGTTAGGCAGTGCTCTCTGAGAATTTTAGGTACATTGATGGGGTCGAAATATCCAAGTGAAATGGATACCTGAGTAACTCTCCCATTCACAACCCTTTGAGTTCCGTTTGGCTCGGCATAAGGGATATCTAAAATATTGATTGACACGACTACAACTTTTCGCGGAACGCTGTGAAGGTTTCGAATCTGCGACATCAAAGCTTGTGGGATCTTAAGCGTGCTACTTGTTAGGAACACGCCTACATTTTCTGTCTCGACTGCCTTTCCTTCTTGAATCAGAGAGTCAATGGCATCCCAGCTCACAGCATCTTTAGCAATCAACTTACCTAAAACAATCTGACCCTGACGCCAGACCCAAACGAAGTAGACGATACCTAGAGAGATGGAAAGTGGAACCCAAGCTCCTTTGAAGATTTTTGTCGACGTCGAACCAAAGAAACCAACATCTATGATGAAGAAAAATCCCATAATGAGTGAAGTAAGAGCGATGTTCCAGTGCCACTTCCTAACAGCGACAATAAAGAAAGCTACTGTGGTGATCAGCATGGTTCCTGCAATATCAAATGAATATGCATTTGCTAGTTTTGCTGAAGATCCAAATATGACAACGAGAAGAATCGATCCGACACCAACAAAGAAATTAATCAACGGTACGTAAATCTGTCCTGATTGGTCCTTGCTGGTGTGGATTACTTTAAAGCGCGGAAAAATTCCTAAATTGACTGCTTGTTGCGTGATTGAACCTACGCCGGAAATCAGCGCCTGCGACGCGATAATTGTCGCAGCGGTGGCGACAATCACTAGAAAAATAAGTGCTGAGTGATTAGGTGCCATATCAAAGAAAAGTGCATTCGCTGATTTGGGATTAACAATTTCTTCTGCCGCCTGGCCTAAATAATTCGCAATCAAAGCCGGAGCCGCCACAATAAACCAAGCTAATCGGATAGCCCTGACCCCAAAGTGGCCCATATCCGCATAAAGAGCCTCAACGCCAGTGATAGCCAAGATTACGGAGGATAAAATCACCAATGTATGCAAACCCTGATGTCCCATATAGGTCAAAGCGTATGTTGGCGAAAGAGCCTTGAGGACCTGCGGGTATTTCGATATCTCCCTTATACCAAGGTAACCGATTGTTAGAAACCAAACCAGTGTGATTGGGCCAAAGAACGCTCCAATTTTTCCGGTTCCCTTCGACTGTACTGCGAACAGAATGATCAAAATGGCTACGGTGATTGGAACCTCAAGGTTCACCCAATGAGGATTAATTACACCAGTGCCCTCAACCGCTGAAAGCACTGAGATAGATGGGGTCAAGATCCCATCACCAAAAAGAAAGGCTGCGCCGAGCATCATTGCAAAGTAAAAGGCGAGTGCTAGTTTTCTTTTAGGATGTCGAATTTCATCTGGCAGCAAGGAGAAAAGCGCCATGATGCCACCTTCGCCTTTGTTGTTGGCTCGTACGATAAATGTTAGGTACTTCAGGCTCACGACAATTGTCAACGCCCAAAAGATGAGGGATGCGACTCCATAAATGCTTGCAGCGTTTGATTGCCCATCAGTGACAGAAGTTTGAAATGCATAAATGGGGCTGGTTCCGATATCGCCAAATACAATCCCGAGAGCAAGCAATGCGAGATAGGGCGTCTTTGTTTTAAGAGTCACGAGCGACCTTTCATCTGTCATCTACATGCTTGTAGAAGAGACGACCAGACTTCCCGTCACACCAAGTATTAGAGTAGCCAAAACTCCAACCAGAAACTAGAGGAATTGCTGCACTATTTGAGGAATTGCTATGTCATACCCGAAAAATCAAGAAATCATCGAGGTATAGCCCTAGTAACCATGCTGGTACTCATCCCAGACCGTCTTAGCGATTTCAGGCTCTGCAGATTGCCAACTAGTTCCAAACTCTTTTTGGAATGCTTGATCGAAGGTCAGACCTTGACTCATAAAATTAGGTATATCCGAGAGAACTTGTGGGCCTTTCACGGCGATAAAGGTTTCAACAACTCTTGATCCCAACGAAAATCCAATATTACTCATCGGATCCATCTGCCGCCATAGCGTTGATTCATACTTAATATTCAGAAAATTGTTGATCCAGTTGAGATTAAAGGTCTTCCCAAAATAATTGGCGATTTTGTTGTCGTTGTTTTTCACCATATCTGCAGCCCCACTTGATTGGTTAGTCAGGAACTTCTCCAGTGCACTCACTGAGTTTCCATAGGTGGCCAGCGCAAATGGCATGAATTCATCTGCGTTATAGAGCCAATAAGGAGGGAAATTTGCTTGACCAATATTCTTACTCGCTTCATCAGCAGTTTGAGATTGCAATGAGTTATTTTCAACGTAATAAGAGAGCCATAGTGCGTAATACATCATGACTAATTGACTCTTGTAATTTGGATTATCGATGGTGTCTCCTGCTTTAGGTACACCAATTGTTAAATACGCTGTTCCATCTGATGTAACCCAAGCATCAGCAGATTCACATCCATTGGGATCGCCCGACCAGCAAGAGATCAGTGGAGGTTGTTGACTGGAGTTGGATTGATTTGGTGAAGACGTTACTGGTAAAACTCCTGCAGGAAATTCCCAAATACTTCTCCCGTTTCCAACATCGGTGCAGGTACCTGCAACGTTATTGATATGCCAGGAAGTGCTTCCAACCGGTCCGCAGCTTGCTTCCCATACGTTTGTTACAGAATTGTCGGTCCCGCAAAAATAGTTGCTTCCGGAAATATTTTGCGTTTGCCCTGGTGTCGAACAGGGCAGGCCTGCCGAGGTCACCGGTTGGGGTGCCGAGTTTGTTGAATCGTTCTGTTGGTCAGGTTGAGAAGTCATGCCTTTGAAGGTTCGAATTTTTGCAACTTCTTGAGGTCCTAGTAAGGACGTGTATTGGTTATTAGCCCAATTAACATCTTTAATGTTGTAATAGATGGTGACGACGTTCTTGATGAATCCATTGCTCTGCATATATTTATAAAGATTCTGCAGGTCGGCCTTGGTGGTCTTGTCCGAAAGTTTTGTATTAGGGCCAACAAATGTTTGAATTGTTGGCAACTGCTGGCCGCTTCCAGAAGTCGCTGAGTGCAGCTTCTCCACAACTGCATTCGTAATACCGTGTCGATTTTGATAAAGATTCGCAAAACTGGTTGGCACCGCATTGCTTGAAGCAACTGCATGGGCAAAACTGGCAGGCAGAGATCCGGCCAACAAGGCGGCCGTCAGTAACACGGAGATTCGGCGCTTAATCATTAAAAAAGTATAAGAGATGCGCCTCGCATAAGTACGAATTAATTCGCAACGCTTCTTTCAAGGCACTTAGTAGCTATTCGAATGATCATGGAATTACGATGAGAAGCCACCCATCTGTATCCGAATTCACCAATTGGTCCAGATGTTTGGATCAGCCAAGTCTGAAAAGTATTGCCGCGTAATCTCAGAAGATACCCAATAGCAGCCGCACCAGATAGCTGCTCACTATCAGTGATAACAAAGACTGACTTCTCGCACTGATCTCTACTCAAATCGAAGTGAGCTAAATCGGCATCTTGATACGGAACTGAGTCGATCTGTACTTTTTCTTTGACCCAGGCTAACGAGGCGGCGCAGAATCGACATTCACCGTCATAGATAACTAAGGGTTCTATGTGAATAGGCACGTTAGTTTCCGCCTCAGTGGGATGCCTTTGGTGACGTTGCCAGATTATTCACACTGACAACGTTGCTCTTCTGAAAATAGAGCTAGAGCTTCTTCAATATGCTCACCGCAACCGACCCACGTAGCTTTTCCGCATTTTTCACATCTCACTGGACTGCACATAATTAAGCCTTCTTTCCGAATAGACGCGATAGTAGTCCAGGACCTTTGGGATCTTTGGCATGTCCCTGACATTGCTCTGATTGAGGAATTCCGCGCATCACTTGATCTACATGCTGACCGCAGCCAGACCACGTCGCCTTCCCACATTTACGACAGGTAATTCTCGAGCACATATTCTCTCCCTCTTTGGATGAGGCCAAAATCAAAAGTTGTATTTGCAGTAGCACTCTCACGACTTCGAAGTTTTTTTGTAAAACTCTTTGTTGAGTGCTTCTTAGCATACTCAAGGGACGCCTGTTTCGCTGGGGACCTACCCACTCACTTCATGGCAAGGGGAGTTGCTCTAGAGTTTCCTCTGTGAAACAGCCTCGAGTCGCAAAAATCAAAAATGGCGTTGCGCCAAAGATCTGCATCACGTGTGGCCTCCCCTTTGAATGGCGCAAAAAATGGGAGCGCGACTGGGAGAACGTTAAATATTGCAGCGCCAAATGTCGAGGCAGTAAATGAAGCGGATCATTTACATTCCCTTTGACCACCTCAATCGTAACTATGGGGCTCTCAAGGAAGCAGATCCCAAAGCTGACCTCGTTGCTATGGTTGAGAGCAGCCGGATGACCACAGGAGATAGATGGCATCCCGAAAGACTTTTTTTCATGATCTCAGCTGCACGACATTTTGCCAGTGAGCTAAGACAAGATGGATTCACCGTCGAATATGCGAAAGCTTCTACAACGCTAGATGGCTTGGCTGAAATTTCAGCCAAACACTCAGGACTTCCTATTGTTTGCGCTGAGCCTTCATCATTTAAGCAGCATGATGCACTAAAACTTTATGGTGTTAGTTATGTAGAAAATGATTTCTTTTTAACTCCCAGAAAATTATTCTCACAATGGGCTGATTCTCAAAATTCCTATTTAATGGAGAATTTTTATCGCAAGCAACGAGTCCGTCTCAATCTACTTATGGATGGCACACAACCTGCTGGTGGATCCTGGAATTACGATAAAGAAAATAGGCTTCCGCCCCCTAAAAATTATTCATGGTCGCCCTATCTCACCCACGAGCGAGACGACATTGATCGCGATGTCGCCGAGCAATTAAGGCACACCCCCTCCTCAACCTGGGCAACCACACGCCAAGGTGCCCTACTGCAGCTTCAGAATTTCATCACCAACCATCTCAACGAATTCGGCCCCCTTGAAGATGCCATGACATCAGAAAATTGGGCGGTTCATCACTCTCTTCTCTCCCCCTATCTCAATGTTGGCTTACTTCATCCTTCAGAGGTGGTGAACGCCATCGAAGCTGCTTACAAGGCAGAGAAGATTTCTATTCAGTCTGCCGAAGGTTTCATACGCCAGGTCATCGGTTGGAGGGAATATGTCAATGGCATGTATTGGTATTTGGGTGAGTCATATCGCGAT
>CAIWXY010000188.1 GCA_903916775.1 uncultured Actinomycetes bacterium | reverse complement strand
GGCAACAGCATCTATATCTGCAGCAGACACAACCATCGGCGAGATGATCGCAGAAGCGATGGACAAGGTCGGCAAAGAAGGCGTCATTACTGTTGAAGAGAGCAACACATTTGGTCTCGAGCTCGAGCTCACCGAAGGTATGCGCTTTGATAAGGGTTACATCTCGCCATACTTCACCACTGATTCAGATCGCATGGAAGCAGTTCTTGAAGATCCGTATCTCCTCATTACAAGCTCAAAGATCACCAACATCAAAGACCTATTGCCTATTCTTGAAAAAGTTATGCAATCAGGAAAGCCACTTCTCATTTTGGCTGAAGATGTTGAGGGCGAAGCGCTTGCAACACTTGTTGTAAATAAGATTCGCGGAACATTCCGCTCTGTCGCTGTTAAGGCTCCAGGCTTTGGCGATCGTCGTAAGGCAATGTTGCAAGATATTGCAATCTTGACTGGCGCTACCGTTATTGCTGAAGAAGTTGGCCTCAAGCTAGAGGCTGCAACAATGGACCTACTTGGCCGCGCTCGCAAAGTTGTTGTGGGTAAGGAAGAGACAACAATCGTTGAAGGTGCTGGCGATGCAGAGCAGATCAAGGGCCGCGTCAACCAAATCCGCAGCGAGATCGAAAAGAGCGATTCTGATTACGATCGCGAGAAGCTACAAGAGCGTCTTGCAAAGCTTGCCGGTGGCGTAGCTGTTATCAAGGCTGGCGCTGCAACAGAAGTTGAGCTGAAGGAGCGCAAGCACCGCATCGAAGATGCAGTACGTAACGCTAAGGCTGCTGTTGAAGAAGGTATCGTCGCTGGCGGTGGAGTTGCACTCTTGCAGGCAGGAAGCGTTGCGCTCGCAAAGCTCTCACTTTCAGGTGATGAAGCAACTGGCGCTCGCATCGTCGAGTTCGCAATCGAAGCTCCACTCAAGCAGATCGCTATCAATGCTGGTCTCGAAGGCGGAGTTGTCGTCGAGAAGGTTCGCAATTTGGAATCTGGCTTTGGCCTCAACGCTGCTACAGGTGAGTATGTCGACATGATCAAGGAAGGCATCATCGATCCTGCCAAGGTCACACGCTCTGCTCTTCAGAATGCTGCATCGATCGCAGCACTCTTCTTGACCACCGAAGCTGTCATTACAGATAAGCCAGAACCAAAGACTGCTGCAGCATCAAACCCTGGTGGAGATATGGACTTCTAATAGTCCTATCTGGCAGGAGAAATTCCCGCGTAAAAAGCCCTCGATTTCTTCGGGGGCTTTTTTGCGCCTACGATTAGCCTATGAGCACCGTCGCTGATTCCGTCCGGGATCCTTTGCACGCCCTTGAGCTTGCTCGGGCAGCTGCAGTAGAAGACTCTCATAACGAGGCTTTCGTCGGCGCACTCGTCTCTGTCGATGTAGATACCTCGGCCGATAACGATGAAGCTGCTCGCATCGCAACATATCTCTTTGAATCGTCGCTTCCTGGATATCACGGGTGGCGTTGGGCGGTCACTGTCGCAAAAGTCGATAACGATGCCAACCCAACGATTTGCGATGTTGTTCTACTTCCTGGCTCGCAATCTCTTATAGCTCCAGAGTGGATTCCTTATAAGGATCGCATCCTTCCAGGCGATGTCGGCGTCGGTGACATTGTCCCAACGTCGAGTGATGATCCACGATTGGTGCCTGGATTTGCGACTCTGCCTGGAGATGAAGATTTGGATCTTCTTGATCTCAATGAGCTCTTTGAGTTTGGCCTAGGTCGCGCTCGCGTACTGTCGATCGAAGGTCGCGATCAAGCAGCCAAGCGTTGGTATGAGGGTGATCGAGGACCGAATACTCCGATCGCTCAATACGCACCTAAATCATGTCTTTCATGTGGATTTTTCATTCCTATCGCAGGTTCGCTGCGATCGGCATTTGGAGTCTGTGCCAATGCGCTAGCACCAGATGATGCACGCGTAGTTTCGATTGATCATGGTTGCGGAGCACACTCCGAAGCACTGATCGTCACCGAGTAAATAACAGAAAGAAAGGAGTTCACAATGCCTCTAGGTCACGTTAAGTGGTTCAGCCTTGAAAAGGGTTTTGGATTTATTGCATCCGATGAGGGCGAAGATGTTTATCTCGCCGCCTCTGCGCTTCCTGCTGGAGTGACTTCCGTTAAGCCAGGTACAAAATTAGATTTCAGTCTTGCCGAAGGTCGCAAAGGCCCACAGGCACTTTCAGTGCGCATCATCGAACAACCAGCTTCAGTTGTTGCCAATACGCGCATCAAGGCTGATGATCTTGCAACGATTATCGAAGACAGCATCAAGATGCTCGACAAGGTAGGAAATGGTTTGCGCCACAATCGCTATCCAACAGGTCCTGAGGCAGAACGTTTGGCAAAGGTACTTCGTGGAATAGCAGCGCAGATCGAAGGTTAGTTTTTATTGCCCGCTTGAGATTTCGCGATCTTCGCTAGACGGCGTTTGATATCGAGCACTCCGACTAATCCAAAGAGCAGGCCAACAACGCAGATCCAGATTGCTTCTGCATGAGCTCCTCGCACAACCTCAACAACGAGGGCGATCGCCCATGCTCCAGTGCCTAGCACAACTGCACGCATAGTTTCTTTCACAGGGGCGAGCATACTTCCCACTGGCTAGACTGAGGGCATGCCGGAGAAGTCAGAAAAGATGGGTTCGCTGCGATCCTTTAAACATCGCAATTTCCGACTTTTCTTCTTCGCAAACCTCATCTCCAATACCGGCACCTGGGCCCAACGCGTCGCTCAAGATTGGCTAGTGGTGACAGATCTGCACCGCGGTGGCTCAGAGCTTGGCCTCGTTACCGGCCTGCAATTTCTCCCGAGCCTGCTTTTAAGTCTGTATGCCGGAGCGCTCGCGGATCGATTAGATAAGCGCAAGCTCTTGATCCTGACAAACACTGGTGGTGGCATCACTGCAGCAATCCTTGGCTGGCTCACAATTAGCCATCGAGTAACAATTTCTGAAGTCTGCCTCTTGGCTTTTTCTCTCGGCACTTTCGGTGCACTTGATGCTCCAGTCCGGCAATCATTTACCTCAGAGCTCGTAGGCAAGAGTGATATCGCAAATGCCGTGAGCCTTAATTCGGCTAACTTTAATTTAGGCCGACTTGTTGGTCCGGCTATCTCTGGACTTCTTATCGCGGCATTCCATACTGGTCCATCGTTCTTGCTTAATGCCGCCTCATTCGTTTTCGTTGTAATTGCGCTATTACTCATGCGCACCCACGAACTTCATCGCAGCACGTCAGAGAAAAAGCATCAGAAAATTCGCGAAGGAATTGCTTATATAAGAAGTCGAGCAGATCTCGTAGCGCTCATTACGACAGTATTTTTTGCTGCCACGTTCGGCCTAAATTTCCAGATCTTTAACGCCCTTATCTCGACCAAGATTTTTCACAAGAACGCCGGCGCCTTTGGGCTTTTAGGATCAGTTCTTGCCATCGGTTCATTATCTGCTGCGATTGTCTCTACGCGTTTAGACCAAAAGCGCAGACCCCTATTTATTATGAGTTTTGCTGGAGTATTTGGAATTTCACTCGCTATAACGTCGATCATGCCGACCTATCTCACGTATGCGATTTCTCTGCCCTTTGCAGGATTTTTGGCGCTCACGACCATGATCTCTGCCAATACGTATGTGCAGACAACGACGCCACAAGAGTTGCGTGGTCGAGTCATGGGCTTTTATCTCTTCGTTTTCTTGGGCAGCTCGCCAGTGGGTTCACCATTTATCGGTTGGCTCAGTGATGCCATAGGAATTCGCGAGACGATCGCAGTGTGTGGCGCAATCACAACAGTAGGCGCACTAGTTACATACCTGCTTATGCGGGAGCGGTTGGCCCAGCACAAATACGTTGCCTAATTACTTGTGAATGTTGCCGAGCAGAATAAGAGCGCCGATTCCCACTAAAGCAAAAATCGTGACAATTCGACGAACTTTGTAACTCATTGACTACTTAGTCATCTCTGCAACAACGTGATCAATCGCAGCAGTAAGCAGTTGGACATCCGAAGGCTCAATTGCAGGGAACATGCCAATTCGCAGCTGATTCTTGCCGAGTTTGCGGTAAGGCTCTGTATCTACGATGCCATTAGCGCGCAGAACTTTTGCAATAGCCAGTGCATCGATTGAGTCATCGAAGTTGATTGTTCCGACAACGCGAGAGCGCATTGCAGGATCTGTCACAAATGGAGTTGTGTAACTTGTTGATTCTGCCCATGAATATAGGTGCTCCGCTGATGCCGCGCTACGAGCTGCTGCAAATGGAAGTCCACCATTCTCGTTCATCCACTTGATCTGCTCATTGAGCAAGATAAGCGTCGTGAGGGCTGGAGTGTTGTACGTCTGATCGAGGCGAGAGTTTTCAATCGCAATAGAGAGATCGAAGAATGCTGGAATCCAACGGCCACTTGCTTTAATTTTCTCAACACGAGCAACAGCTGCAGGGCTCATGATTGCAATCCAGAGTCCGCCATCGGAAGCAAAGGACTTTTGAGGAGCAAAGTAATAAACATCGCTCTCGGTAATATCTACATGCAAACCACCAGCTGCACTCGTTGCATCAACGAGGACGAGCGCGCCTTCACTTCCTGCAGGACGCAGGACTGGGGCTGCAACACCAGTGCTTGTCTCGTTATGGGTGAGTGCGTAAGCATCCACACCAGATTCAACTTTAGCGACAGGGTGGAATCCAGGTTCTGACTTGTTCACTGTTGGCTCAGCAAGGAATGGTGCCTCGCTGACTGCACTAGCGAATTTAGAGGAGAACTCACCAAAGACCAAGTGCTGTGATTTCGCTTCGATCAAATTAAATGTTGCGATATCCCAAAATGCAGTTGAGCCACCATTGCCGAGAACAATTTCGTATCCCTCAGGCAGGGAGAAAAGTGAGCGCAGCCCCATGCGAATTTCTTTCACAACGTTCTTTACTGGAGCTTGGCGGTGTGAGGTTCCCACAATTGCACCAGCGCTACCAGTGAGTGCTGCGAGTGCTTCTGGACGAATCTTTGATGGGCCGCAACCAAAGCGACCGTCGCGAGGCTTGAGATTGTCCGGGATGATAATTTCGCCGTGGGATGCCTGAATTGTCATGGGGTAAAGATTACGGGTAGAGGCGACTGATCTCCCAACTGGCCTCATCGTGGGGGTTGCGCGTGAAAATTAAGCGGTCATGAAGGCGTGAATAGCGCCCCTGCCAGAACTCGATCGAGGTTGGGCGCACGGCATACCCACCCCAATGTGGGGGTGTTGGAACGCGCGAGCCTTCAGGATATTTGGCTGCATATTCTTGGTAGGCAGTTTCGAGAACTTCCCGCGACGCCAGCTCTTCGGATTGCGAACTTGCCCAGGCGCCAATCTGACTGCCCCATGGTCGGGATGCAAAGTACTCATCGGTGATCTCGCGAGAAACAGGTGTGGCTACGCCTTTGATCGCTACCTGGCGTTCCATCGCATACCAAGGAAATAGAAGAGCAACATGTGGATTGACGTGGATT
>CAIWXY010000187.1 GCA_903916775.1 uncultured Actinomycetes bacterium | reverse complement strand
GGAAGCCGAGTGAGGCCAAGATTTCGCGAACTTCTTCTGCGATATATTCGAAGAAAGTTTCTACGAACTCAGGCTTGCCAGAAAAGCGCTTGCGCAGTTCTGGATTCTGAGTAGCTACTCCCACTGGGCAGGTATCGAGATGGCAGACGCGCATCATGACACAACCAGAAACAACAAGCGGGGCAGTCGCAAAACCGAATTCTTCGCCACCAAGGAGGGCTGCAATAACAATGTCGCGTCCGGTCTTCATCTGACCATCTACTTGAACAACAATGCGATCACGCAGACCGTTGAGCATAAGCGTCTGCTGAGTTTCAGCTAGGCCAAGCTCCCATGGTCCTCCAGCGTGCTTCAGCGAAGTAAGTGGTGATGCGCCGGTACCGCCATCGTGCCCTGAAATCAGAACAACATCGGCGTGCGCCTTGGATACTCCAGCTGCAACAGTTCCGACACCCACTTCGGCAACAAGCTTCACGTGAACACGTGCATTCTTATTTGCGTTCTTGAGATCATGAATGAGTTGGGCGAGATCTTCAATTGAATAAATATCGTGGTGCGGAGGTGGCGAGATCAATCCAACGCCAGGAGTTGAGTAACGAACTTGGGCAATCCATGGATAAACCTTGTTGCCCGGAAGCTGTCCACCTTCACCAGGCTTAGCTCCTTGCGCCATTTTGATTTGAATATCTTCGGCGTTAACTAGGTATTCACTCGTTACGCCAAAGCGACCGGATGCAACCTGTTTGATAGCAGAACGCTTAGAGTCTCCATTAGCTTCTACGATATTACGTGATGGATTCTCTCCGCCTTCACCAGTGTTGGACTTTCCACCAATACGGTTCATGGCGATCGCGAGAGTTTCGTGAGCTTCTTGTGAGATCGAACCATATGACATTGCGCCAGTTGCGAAGCGCTTGATGATCGCAGATGCTGGCTCAACTTCATCGATTGAGATTGCTGGGCGTAAACCTGTTTTGAAATCGAAGAGACCGCGAAGAGTCATCAAATTCTTTGATTGATCGTTAATCAGAGTTGTGTACTGCTTAAAGATATCAAAGCGCTTATTGCGAGTTGCGTGCTGCAACTTAAAGACCGTCTCTGGATTAAAGAGGTGAGGCTCGCCATCTCGACGCCACTGGTATTCACCGCCGATAGGCAGTTTCTTTGTGCCAGGAACTTCACCCATTGGTGGGTATGCAAGATAGTGACGCTTGATGGTCTCTTGCGCCAATGTGTCGAGTGAAACTCCGCCTAGACGAGATGTAAGTCCTGTGAAGTACTCATCGACAACTTCCTTAGAAAGTCCGATAGCCTCAAAGACTTGTGCGCCGTGATACGAAGCGATGGTGGAGATACCCATCTTTGACATCACCTTGAGTACGCCCTTGCCAAGAGATTTGATCAGGTTGGCAACTGCCTTCTCTGGCGTAATTCCTGTGATCTGACCCTGACGGACTAGATCTTCGGCTGATTCCATAGCAAGGTATGGGTTGACTGCAGATGCGCCAAAGCCAATAAGAAGTGCTACATGGTGAACTTCGCGAATCTCGCCACTTTCTACGATCAACGAAATTTGCGTACGTGTTTTCTCGCGAATCAGATGATGGTGAACTGCTGCGGTAAGTAGGAGTGAAGGAATTGGAGCTTCTTCTGAATCTCCATCGCGATCAGAGAGCACGATGATGCGAGCTCCTGCTTCGATAGCTTGAGAAACTTCCGCGCGAATCTCTTCAATGCGCTTGCGTAGCGCATCTCCTCCGCCGAGAACTGGGAAGAGGCCGCGAACGATGTGGCTTGCGAAATGCGGATGCTCATCATCAGCGTTGACGTGAATAATTTTTGCTAATTCATCATTGTCGATGACAGGGAAATCAAGCGCGATCTGACGGCAAGAAGCAGGTCCTG
>CAIWXY010000186.1 GCA_903916775.1 uncultured Actinomycetes bacterium | reverse complement strand
TCTCAATGGGTGGTGCGCTGACTCTTCGTCTAGCGCAGATTCGAGGAAGCGAAATAGAGGGAATCATTTTGCTCAATCCCTCTATCGGGGATGATCGAAAGATATTTTCACTTATTCCATTTCTGAAATATTTCTTACCTACCGTAAAAAATGGACCGAGTGATTGCGCAAAACCTGGCGCGCCTATCCATATCTATCCGCGTACACCTTTGAAAGCGCTTGATTCGCTTCGTCAACTATGGAAGCGAGTAGTTCCTGATCTCTACCTAGTGGATGTCCCATTGATGATTGCTTATTCCGAAAATGATCACACCGTCAATCCAAAGTGGTCACAAGTCATTCTCGACAATGTCTACTCTCCCACCGTTCGAGAGCTGATCTTTGAAAGATCATTTCACAATGTCGCTCACGACTATGACAGTGTCGAATTAATTGAGGAAACAGTTACTTTCATTCACGATGTTTTAAGCGGTGAATTAGAAGAAATGGGCGAAGTAGATGAAACTGATCTCATCAACGCAGAATTTGAATCCATAGTTTCTTCTCTGAATCTCGATCAATCGACCGGTTCAACTTTTCTTGATGAAATCGATCAACGTGACGACCAACGTTTTGTTGCTCCAAATCCAAAAATTGAACCTACAGATTCGTTGGGAAAGTGGGCAATCGCAGGAGCGCTTGCGGGACCGATCTATCTCCTTCTTGAATACACCACCGGATTCGATCTTTTTGGACTAGGTCCATGGCCCGGATTGGCAGCATTTATTGCAGGAATCGGTACTTCTATCTACAAAATGAGTGGTCGCGACGATGATGAATTTGATGATGGGGCTATTGTCTAGCAGGTTTGAATTTTTAGCGACGAGCTAAATCTGCTACGCCAACTAAGCCTGCATCATTGCCAAGCAGAGCAGGAACAATTGCTGGATTTGGGTGCTTTGAATTAAAAGGCATGTATTTTTCAAGCGCAGCGCGAGTTGGTTCCAATAGTAATTCGCCAGCATCTATCACTCCGCCACCTATGCCCACAGTCGAGGGATCAAGCACCACGCAGAGCGATGCAATTCCAGCACCAAGATAATCGGCAACTTTGTTAAACGCCTCGATTGCAATGTGATCTGAAAGTCTGGCTGCATCCGTAATGTGGCTACCAACAATTCCATCCACAGTTCCATCACCCATTGAAAGAATAAGACGACCTCGATCAGGAGCTTGCGTGATGGCCTCACGAACAAATCTGCGAAGTGCATTTCCTGAGGCATACTGTTCAAAACAGCCATAGGAGCCACAACCGCAGAGGATTCCATCTGGAACAACTCTCATATGACCAAACTCTGCAGCAACTCCAAACGCACCGCGATAAAGTCTGTCGGCGCTCACTATACCTCCACCGATTCCAGTTCCCACGGTAAGCATCATCATGTCAGCTACGCCGCGACCTGCACCAAACTTGGCTTCTCCCCAAGCAGCTGCATTTGCATCGTTTTCAATAACAACAGGCAACTCAATTTCACGAGAGATTTCATTCTTTAAATTGATGCCATTCCAGCCGGCAATATTTGGCGTAGCAAGCATCGTCTCGCGATCTGATGAGACAAAACCTGCCGCGGAGATACCTACAGTTGTAGCTTCGAATTGCGAGAGCAGTTCTTGGATTACACCAATAATTGCGTCGGTGAGCGCCTGGCCGCCAGCTGCGGGTGTCGGTTCGCGGTGCGTTGTGAGAATGTTTCCCTCACGATCAACCACACCACCCAGCACCTTGGTACCGCCTATATCAACGCCAATGCTGAGGTCTGCTATTTGATTCCGATGTTCGATCACTGGTCGAGTTTACCCTCACCCAATCACCTGAAATTCGAGGGAAAAACCACTAGCGTTCTGGCTATGCAAGAAGCCTTTCAGCCTGCCCTCGTTCCGCTGCCCGCGATAGGAAACCTCTCGGACATCATCGCCGATCGAGCGCTTCGTGAGCCGGACAGAATCTTGCTCTCACGCCCAATTGGCGACCAGTGGCAACCTGTCACCGCAAAAGAGTTCGACCACGAGGTCCGTGATGTGGCCAAGGGCTTGATTGCAAGCGGAATCGGAATTGGCGACCGTGTCGCCATCATGGCAAAGACTCGTTATGAATGGACAGTTCTTGATTTCGCGATTTGGTATGCCGGGGCCGTAAGCGTTCCCATTTACGAAACTTCTAGCCCTGAACAAGTGAAGTGGATTCTTGAAGATTCGGGAGCTAAGGCTCTCATCGTCGAAACGCTTTCTCTATTAGAGCTTGTCTCCCCTGTAACGCCTGCAACCTGCGCAGCAACCTTCGTCATCGCCGAGCATGCACTTGGCGAATTGATCAAACTAGGATCGGGAATTAACGATGTTGATGTAGAGACCAAGCGACGCACAGCACTCCCAGATTCGTTAGCGACCTTGATCTACACATCTGGAACTACAGGCAACCCTAAAGGTGTCTGCTTATCGCACGGCAACTTCATCGCCGAATGTGCAAACGTCGTTGGCTATGCCAATGATGTTTTTCTTAAAGAAGGTGGGTCGACACTCCTCTTCCTGCCAGTCGCCCACGTATTTGGTCGCATGATCGAAATTGGATCGCTTAGCGCTGGACTTCACATGGCGCACTGTGGTGATATCAATCGCTTGCCTCAAGATCTTTCCACCTTCAAACCCACTCTCGTACTCGCAGTGCCACGGATCTTTGAAAAGGTCTACAACAGCGCACAGACCAAAGCCGAAGAATCTGGCAAAGGTAAAATTTTTGCCAAAGCCACCGATGTCGCAATTGCGTACTCCGAAGGTATCGATTCCAAAAAGATCTCATTACGGACCAGAGTGCTGCATGCGATCTTCGATCGCTTGGTCTACTCGAAGATTCGTGCGGGCCTGGGTGGCCGTATCGATGCCGCTATTTCTGGTGGAGCTCCACTTAGCCCTCGACTAGGTCACTTCTTTCGCGGGGCTGGCATCACAGTCCTAGAAGGCTATGGACTGACCGAAACTACTGCTGGTGCCAGCCTTAATGTAAATAAAGCTCAGAAGATCGGCACTATGGGAAAGCCAGTTCCGGGGACGCAATTTCGCATCGCAGAAGATGGCGAGATATTGATTAAGGGTCCAATCGTTATGCAGAAGTATTGGAATAACGAGCCTGCTACTCACGAAGCCTTGACGGCCGATGGCTACTTACGCACCGGAGATCTGGGTTCGATTGATGCTGACGGATTCATCACGATGGTAGGACGCAAGAAGGAGATCATCATTACCTCTGGCGGCAAGAACGTTGCCCCTGAAATCTTGGAAGACCGACTTCGCTCTCACCCGCTTGTCAGTCAGTGCATGGTTGTAGGCGACAACAAGCCTTTTATCGCGGCCCTCATCACCCTTGATCCTGATGCTATGAAATCCTGGGCAACCGCCAACTCTAAAGCAGGCCTATCTGCGAAAGATCTCGCACACGATTCAACTCTTCGCGATGCGATTCAAAGCGCCGTTGACTATGCCAACAAGGCCGTTAGTCGAGCGGAATCAATTCGAAAATTCTCCATCCTTACAGAAGATTTCACCATCGCTGGCGGACAACTGACTGCCAAGCTCTCGGTAAAGCGCCATGTTGTCAATCAACAATATGCGGCCGAGATCGCTGAACTTTTTGCCTAACAGCGAAGAGAGACTAAGAATCTCGCGAGAGATTCATGATGGTTTAGCCCAAGATCTTGCTGCGATCGGCTATGCGCTCGATGGAATAATAGGAAAAAGTGCTCTTGATCAACCATCACGCACCAGCCTGCGCGAGGTCCGAACAGAGATCTCATACCTGATTACCCGGGTACGCGATGAAATTTTCACACTGAGAAGTCCGCGCATTGAAGATCTCACGGTTGCTCTGCGCGAGTCATTTGAGAAAATCTTCTCCGACTCACACTTCCGCCACGAAGTTACCGGAACATTCCCGAACGATATCGGTGAAGAAATCGTGAAAGTGATTACAGAGCTTGCCAGAAATGCAAACACCTATAGTGACGGGAATTTCTTCGCCGTCCACATAGAGGATGGCTTGATCAGTATCTCTGACAACGGCTCCGGTGGGCTTGACTTCAATTCGCAGCGATTCGGTCTGACTGGAGTGCAGGAGCGATTAACAATTATTCGCCACACCCTCCGTTATGAAAGCGCCACCAACACAATCATTATCGAGAAACTCTCCGAGTGAGAATCGTTCTCGTTGATGATCATCAACTTATCCGAAGCGGCTTACGTGAACTGCTCACGCAGGCCGGGCATGACGTTGTTGGAGAAGCGGCCTCACTCGCTCAAGGACGAGCGCTCTTAGCCACGGCACAGAATGATCTCGCCATCATCGATGTATCACTCCCCGATGGGTCTGGCTTAGACCTGATTAATGACAATCGCAGATTCATCGTTCTTACACTTGGTGATGATCCAACTTCTCTTGATAGAGCACGCGCCAGAGGCGCACGCGCATATATCCTCAAGTCTGATCCTTCCGAGCATTTACTCGCAGTCATAGAACAGGTGGCGCTTGGGCACAAGGTGCTTCCGGCAAGTAAGAGAAGATCCAGTGAGGTCCAAGCGGCAGCCTTGGCAATTACGTCACGCGAATTAGACGTTCTACAGATTCTGGCTCGTGGCTGGAGCACCAAGGAAATCGCCTCTCACTTATTTCTCTCAGAGGCCACCATAAAAACTCATCTTGCATCTATCAATAGAAAACTTATGACGACAAGTAGAACAGCAGCTGTAGCTCGAGGGCGCGAGTGCGGTTTAATTTAGTTCAAGTAGTTTGGCAAAACGCTTTCCCCAGATATCCCAACTCCATGTGGCGTCGGCCCACTTCCTGCCTTCGGCCCCCATGTGGTGCAATTTCGGCATATCGTTCAACAGATTGTTGATGGCAGTGGCAATAGCTCTCACGCTCTTGCCGTCAACTACATCCCCAGTGATTCCGGGTAGAACTGCATCAGGCGCGCCACCAGAGGCACCCGCTAGCACTGGAACACCAGATGCGCTGGCTTCAAGATAAACGATTCCAAGACCTTCCACTTCCAGACCAGCAAGCCGTGATCGCGATGGCATGGCAAAGAGGTCGCCAAGCCTGAAATATTCAGGCAATCGCGAGTACTCCACTCGACCAGCAAATTCAACATAACTCTGTAACGAGTTCTTCTTTATCAAGGCATCAAGATGCGCCTTACGCGGTCCAGTGCCGACAAAGAGAATCTTCACATCTGGATGTGCGCTAATTATTGCCGGGAGAGCTTCGATGAGTTTGTCTTGACCTTTGCGATGCACCAAGCGTCCAACAGAAACAATTACCTTCTTTCCCGCAAGATTGAATTTCTCCATTAACTCGGGGTTTTTATCTCCTGGAGTGAAGTGTGAAATTGAAATTCCAGGTGCAATCTGAACCAACGCGCAGTTTGGCGCTACCACTGGCGACATAGCGCTCTTGGTGAATTCGCCAAGATATGTCAGCACATCAATCTCTTTTGTAGATTGGGTAAATATCCACTTGAAGGGCACAATCTTCGCCCACCAGACTTCATGCCCGTGCGTAAGCGCAACTATCTTCTTCGCTCCCGAGCGACGCAGATGTCCTGACATCCAAGCTAAAGGCATCGCGGCACCAAACCACACTGTCTCTGATTGATATTTCTTCATGAGATCACTCACTGCACGATTAACGCGAGGAGTCGGGAGCAAAACTTTTGTTTTGTCCCGATAAATGATGACACCAGTCTTCGCGCTCAGCGCTTTGTCAAAATTCTCACTACCCTCTTGGGCTGAGGTGTAAATAACAAGCTCCTGGCCGTCCAGGTAGTCAATAAGTCCGAGAATGAAGGTCTCGATCCCCCCTGCCCTGGGACCAAGATCATTTGTCACCAGCAGAAATCGTCGATGTGGATGAATCGATGATGAGCTCACCACGGAAGGTTAAACCATCTAGGCTAGGAGACGTGAGTTCGACAGATCTATCAAAGCGGCTGATTGTGGGGAATTTGCTCCTCTCTCGCGATCTGCGCGCAGTTAAAGAGGGTAGCTCCAAAGCTCTCTCTTTCCCGGCTGATCGAAGACGCTTTCATCAATTACGATCGCAAGCAGACCTCATCCTCATCGGGGGAAATACAGCGCGCAATGAACCGTATAGGACAACCCCCGTCCCACTCATTGTGCTCTCGCGCTCTGCACATGCACCGTCAGTGGCTAGCAATCATCATGCCAGCGTTCTCAATTCCTCACTCACCCAGGCGCTATCTCAGATCGATCCTGAATTTCGCACCATTCTTCTCGAGGCCGGACCTAGCTTGATTAAAGAAGCTCTCGAGACAAAGCTCGTCGAGACTTTCTACCTCACCATCAGCAACGCAGAAGGTGACCAGGATGCTCCGAGTTACGATGTGAGTTCAGCCCTTGGTGCTTACGCGCTTATTGAAGAAGAACCAGTAGATGGTGGAACCTTTTTCACCTACTCACTCGCGCCTACCTCGGAATAGCTCTGACACGAATTACCCTTAATCAATGGCGGCTAACCTGAGCTTCGACGAGATCGTCGGACAAATCCGAGGCATTGTTACACGAGCCCAAATTCTTGTAGAGGAAGTTCCTGCTCCTCAAAAGTTAGCACCTTATGCATTCGCCATGACTGCAGATGTCACGACTTTGAATGCGATCGACAACGATGATTGCGATGATGAAGACCTTGCAACTGCTCGCTTCGTACTTCTCCATGATCCTGCCGGCCAGGAAGGCTGGCTTGGTGATTACCGCTGCGTCACATTTGTTCGGGCAAACATTGATCAAGAGATGGCAAACGATCCCGTTCTAGCCAGTGTCGGCTGGAGTTGGCTCTTGGAAACTCTCGCCAAGAATGATTGTGAATTCACGGCGCCGAGTGGAACCGTGACACGAGTCGCTAGCTCATCATTCGGATCTCTTGATGAACGTGCGGACTCCGCCGAACTCGAAGTACGGGCATCGTGGACGCCTACGCACGGAGATCAAATACCTTCTCATGTCCGAGCGTGGCTTGCTCTCCTCGAACAATGTGCAGGTCTTGCACCAATTCCGGAAGGTGTTTCAGAATTACACCGCAGCCCGATCTCGAAATAGAGCAAGTAGAGGCGCAACCACTGGCTACGCCTCTTCTGGAACCAAGACATCCGATGGATGATCTGGTGACAACTCCTCAATCTTTTCTGCAGATGCTCGAGCAACTCGCAGCCGGTCATGGCCCAATTGCAATCGATGCTGAACGCGCATCTGGTTATCGATACAGCCAACGTGCATATCTCATTCAAATTTTTCGGCGTGATGGTGGCCTGCACCTGATTGACCCAATAGCCGTACCAGATCCCGAGCTCTGGCAAAAGCTCAGTTCGCAATTTGAAGATACGGAGTGGATCATTCATGCAAGCACGCAGGATCTGCCTTGCCTTCGAGAGTTGGGTCTAGATCCAAAAATTCTCTTTGATACCGAACTAGGTGGGCGAATTGCTGGATGTGCTCGCGTCGGACTAGGCCCGCTCTGTGAATCTCTTCTTGGGCTAGCACTTGCGAAAGAACACAGCGCAGTGGATTGGTCCATTAGACCCTTGAGAGCCGAGTGGCTCATTTATGCTGCCCTGGATGTCGATGTGCTGGTAGATCTTCGAGATGAAGTAGAAAAGCTCCTTGAGGGTGAAGGAAAACTTGCCTGGGCGAGCGAAGACTTCGCTGCAATCCTTCGCAATCCACCGGCTGCTGCTCGCAAAGACCCTTGGCGTCGCACATCAGGAATGCATAAAGTTCGAGATCGTATGACTCTGGGAATTATCAAAGCACTCTGGCATGCTCGCGATGAGTTTGCTAAGCAGGTAGATATATCTCCGGGACGAATTTTCAATGATGAAATACTCCTTGAAATAGCGACCCGTAGACCTAAAACTATTGATGAGTTCAACAAACTCGTAAAGCGTAGAACTCGTGTCGAGAATTTACCCACTACCGAATGGTTTGCACTTCTCCACTCCACACTATTGCTTCCCATGGATGAGCTGCCAGAAATTCGCACACCTGCTGTTGGGTTACCACCACTGAAGGTATGGAAAGATCGAAATGTCATGGCACATGCCCGTATCACTCATGCTCGTTCAGCTATTGCCGATCGAGCACAACAATTAAAGATGCCTACTGAAAATCTTCTCTCACCTGAACTACTTCGTCAGTTAATGTGGAAGAACCCGTCGTTAGATGCTGCTGCGAGTCAGCATGCCTTCCACGAATACATTGGCGCCACTTTGCGAGAGTTAGGTGCGCGAGAGTGGCAGATTGATCAATCATGGGAATGCCTTTGCGCTCCGCTGGTAGCTACCGAGCCACTTATTGTCGAAGTTGCTAATGAATCGAAAGACGAAGGCCCTACTTCTGATTAATAGGCGAAGATTCTTCTTCCGTCGCGCGCGTGGTTTCACGCACAGCAGATTTACTCGATTGAGCAGAGATTGACCAAGAAACGAGATTGCGTGTGATGCTCTGAACGTTCATACCCAGATCGTTGAGGATTTCTTCTCGCTTTGAATGTTCGATAAATTCCAGCGGCACTCCAATTGAATGGATTGGTAGATCAATCCCCGCCTCGCGGAGTAACTCTGCGACGGTACTTCCGATTCCAGCATGTTTAATGCCGTCTTCGATCACAACAACACATTTATATCTCTGGGCCATAGTAATGAGTGAAGTAGGCAGCGGCTTAACCCAGCGTGGGTCAATAACGGTGACTCCAACACCTTC
>CAIWXY010000185.1 GCA_903916775.1 uncultured Actinomycetes bacterium | reverse complement strand
TCTAGCGCGGTAAGAGCTGCGCCGAGCACTGCGGCCGCAACAATTGTGCGGGTTCCGAATGTCCCAACCCCACTAGCTATGACAGCGATAGTGCCGAGTGTTGCCCCGCTTGATAAACCAATAAGAGTTGGCTCTGCTAGTGGGTTGCGGAAAATTCCCTGGGCGACTGCGCCAGCAATTCCTAGCCCTGCGCCAATGATGATTGCGCCGAGCGCACGTGGAAAGCGTAGCTGCCAGACAGTCGTCGCATCAACATTGTTCTTGCCGACTAGGGACCAGAGAGATTCGTGGATATGAACAATTCCTGTAGTGAGCGAGAGAATAAAGAGCGCCGACATGACTAGTAAGGCACTGATATAAATCAAGATTTTCTTAGTCTTGAGCGTCATCGGCTAGGCACTCTTCTTCGCTGCTGCGATGAGAAGGGGGCGAAGTGCCCGCGCCATAGGAACGCTTCTAGGACCAAATGAAAGTAGGAGTGAGTCATCTACCGTCACTACGGCGTGATTTCTGCCCGCTGGCGTCTGCGCGATTCCGGGAATCTGAACCAATCCATTAATGCCACCCACCGAAACAAGTCCCTTAGTCATCAGTAGGAGTACATCCGGTTGGAGTTTGATTAACTCTTCAGAGGTGAGCGCGTTGAAAGGGAGTTTAAGTTGGGCGGCACCTACATCGATAAAGCCAGTGGCTTTAAGTAATGAGTCCGCGCCAGATCCCGCCCCACCGATCAAATAAATAGAAGCGGTGCCACGCAGGTACAGAAATGCAACTTTGATGCCAGTATTTGGATAGTGCAGTGCTTGAACTTGCGATGCCAAGAGCGCGCCTGCTTTTGGAACACCTAAAGCGCTTGCGATCGCCATCTCTTTGGAGACAATTGCGCCAAGCGAGTATGAATCACTAATTGTGATCATCGGGATGTGCGATTGTTTAAAGGTCGCAAGTGCAGTAGCTGGGCTCGTATTCGAATCGATAAAGATGAGATCAGGGCTTTGCGAGAGAACCGATTCTGAAGATACTTGCATGGCAGATTCATCGATCGGAACCTGTGCGAGTGCTGGCATGGTTGAGGCGATATCGCGTCCGACCAAAATGTTCTTATAGCCGAGTGCAGCAATAATTTCTGCGCTGCCGTCGGCTAGTGCTACGACTCGCTTGTATTTCGGGGTTTCACCGCTATGAATAATTGGAAGTGCGATATCTGTGTCAGAAATATTGGTCACATCTTTAGCCGACACTGCCTGGCTCGGTGTTACGTATAACGAGAGCAGGGCTGCGGCTATGAGCGCAGAGATTGCGAATAACCGGCTCTGGCGCATCATGAAATAATTATCGCACTGTCTTGACCGACAGTGGTGAGAAAAGTGTCGGAGCAAGAATTGCACGCGCCAATTACATTATGGCTATGAAATTAGTACGTAGCGCTGCATTGCTCACAACGTTTCTGGCGCTCACCGCGACAAGTACGGCAGCGACATTTGCAGCAAGCACTCCCAACTCCACAGTTGGCCTACAGGGCCAGACACTCACAGTCTCAAAAGTCAGTGGAGTCAAAAGTGGCGATACATTGGTGGTCACTGGCAAGGGGTTTGATACAACTGTCGGAATTTATGTGGCGATGTGCAAAGTTGTTGCCCCAACACTTCTTCCAAGCCCATGTGGTGGTGGAGTAAATCAATCAGGTGCATCTGCCGCCAGCTTTTGGATCTCATCTAACCCACCAAGTTATGGCCGTGGTCTAGCAATCCCATACGGCGCTGGTGGCACATTTAAGGTCAATCTCACGGTATCTCCGATGATCGGCACGCTTGACTGCCGCAAAACCGCTTGCGCCGTCTACGTTCGCGCAGATCATTTGCGTACCCAAGATCGCACACATGATGCACACGTTCCGCTCAATTTTTCCAAATAACCCCTAAACACAGAAGATAAAAGAGGAAAACAATGAAAAAGAAGATGATCGCAGGTCTATCAATCGCTCTTGTGATTGCAGCAGCGCCTCTTGCTAACGCAAAGGCAACCGTTACAGCAACACCGCTCAAGAACATTGCTCAAAAGGGCGGCGTCGTTACATTTAAATTTGCAAAGATGCCAGCAAAGAACGGCCTATACATCCAAGAGTGCATGGCTCCAACAACAAAGGGTGCTGCTCCAACAGTCTGTGATTCAGATCAGACAACTCAAGCATGGGTAAGCGCAGCTAAAGCTGATATCGCACAAGGTGCAACCTCGGCTGCAGGTAAGGTTCTAGAACACCCAGTCCCATACTTCACTAATGCAGATTGTGTTCACACAACATGTGTTTTCTATATCTCTAACGATCACACAGCTGCAGCAGATCGCTCACAAGATCAGGTAATTCCGTTTACCTTCGCAGCAAAGTAAAAAAACTCTAACGAACTAAGGCTCGCAGACCCGCTAGTGCGAATGTAACAGCGCTAGCGATCTGCGCGTCTGGATCTGCGCCAGCATCAATGCGCATACTTGCTGCATCAGAGATCGCAGCCAACAGCGTGCCAGCTGTGCGTGGATCAGCTACACCAGTTGCAAGGATCGCTCCTTGGAGCGGTGCAAGGAGTGCGCGGTGCTCTTGCGCAATATCTTCACTACGTGATTGTGATGTTCCGATTGCGTTCAAAGACTTAACGAGCATATGTCGACCATCAGCTGCATAACGAAGACCCTCTTCTAGCCAGAGCGCGATCTGCTCAAATGGATCCTCGCTCACAGAGATAGCCTGAGTAAGACGTGAGTTGAAATAGCGAAGCTCTTCAATCACAAGGTCGGCAATCAAATCTGCGCTAGATGCAAAGTATTCGTAAATAGAGGTGCGAGCTAAGCCTGCCTTCTTGGCCACTGCCGAGACAGAGACCGCGCTCGCGCCTTCATCCATCGCCAGCTCCAGCGCGGCAGCGATCAACTCTTGCCGGCGACTCTCGCGATGGAGAGCCAGGGTTGGGGCCGAGATTTTTGGCATGGTTTAAGTATCCTCCTTCGCCCTTAATTCATCCACTCTTAACCTTCGCTGAGCGCCTTCGATTGGATTTTAGTTGAAGATTAAACTACCCTAGGCTTACAACGAGATATTCAACGCTTGTATCTATCGAAATAGAGGGACTTACATGTCAGATCTACTCCATATTGCAGTTAGCCCAATGGGCGACCACTCAATCTCACGTGCCGTTGACGGTGCGTTTGTTGAGGCATTCAAGGCTCGTCACGCAAACGCAGAGATCATCACTCATGATCTTGCTATCGAATCAATCCCACACCTAGATGGCGAAGCTATCGGTGCTGGTTACACCCCAGAAGATGCTCGCAGCGTAAGCGCAGCAGCAAAGCACAACTATCGTCTTGGTCTTATCAAGGAAGTTAATGAAGCCAAGCACATCTTGGTTTCAACACCAATGTGGAACTTCTCTGTTCCTTCAGTTCTTAAGGCTTGGATCGATCAGATCATCATTCCTGGTGCTGTAGCAGTAACCGGCAAGGTCACGGTCATCATCTCTCAGGGTGGTTCATATGCTCCAGGAGCACCACGTGCAGGCTGGGACTGGGAGAGCGGCTTCATGAAGCAACTCTTCGAATCAATCGGCGCAACTGATGTCGAAGTTATCGTCTCTGAGTTTGGTCTAGCTGGAATCGCTCCAGGACTAGAAGCTTTCGTTGATAACAAGGCAGCATCAATCGCAGCAGCTAAAACCGCTGCCGCAGCACGCGCAAGTTTGTAATAGCGCTTAATTAATTACTTGTAAGACTTTGCGCTTCAGATTTACTCTGACGTGAAGTAAGGAACCGCGATGACACAACAGCAACAAGTGTCATCGCGGTTCCTGTTACAAGGTAGCTTGTAATACGTGTGTGGGAAGCTGGTGCAATCCAGTCGATTGCTAGCCCACCTATCAACTGCCCGGCGACGCTAAAGAGTACAAAGTTGAGAATGCCCAAATGCTTCACGGTGAGCGCACTCATTGCGATAAAGACTAAGCCGAGTGGGCCACCCATATAAACCCAAGGATTATGTGGCAGCGCGCCTATATCTCCACCTCGAGATAGGTTAATTGCTAGGGCCACAATAAGAACGAGCGTTCCCATTAAGAAATTGACGAAGGTTGTTGCTAGTGGGCGCTGCGAGACCACATTCACGCGACCATTGAGTGCCTGCTGAAATGCGACAACGCCACCAACCAACAAGGTCAGCAGAATCGGTAGAAATTTAAAGGTCGAGTTCTTGAGATCTGGATAAACCGCAATCGTGACTGAGACCAGGATGATTACTGTTGTGATGGCACGAATAGGCGTGAGGCGATGCTTGCCAGAAGGCGAGAGTCCCATGAGATCTACGATGATCGAGAGGGTTGTTTGACCACCAACAATGCAAATTGTAAATATTGCGACGCCGAGTGTGGGGACCAGCGTCGATTGTAAAGCGACAAAAAATCCGCCGCCCATTCCGCCGAGAATTTCCCACCACTTCAACCTGCGATTGCGCAGCGAACTCCAGATAATTTTGAGGCCATCTCGATCTGGCTTATAAAAGCCGCAGAAGCCAATCAGAATTACCCAGCCAGAGATAAATGAAATGATCGCCGCTGCAACACCATTATGAATATCAGTTGAAAGCTGGCCATTGAAGCGTGATTGCAAGGTTGTGAGGGCACCGACAATTGTGGCCAAGATTGCAAACAACATAGGAGC
>CAIWXY010000184.1 GCA_903916775.1 uncultured Actinomycetes bacterium | reverse complement strand
TTTACCTGTAGATGATCGCACTGGCATTGCTCCTGATATTACTGTCGATGTCTCCACCTATCATTCCTACGCCGGTCGCACGCTGACCACCCATGGAATTCGCATGGGAATAGATACCGATGGCGATCCGCTCGGTGAAGCAGCAGCGTGGCAGATGAGCGCTGCAATTGTGAACTCGTTCACCGAACTGCCACGTCCTATATTCCATAAACCTAACCATGTGATTGATGCAGTCATTAATCTCTCAGCCGAACTGGGGGAGCACAACCAGAGCGTTCAGACGCTTCGAACATATCTAGAAACACTTGAATCAAAATTTTTGTCGGTATCGCACCCCAAGAAAAATGAAGAGTTTAAAAAGGCGCTTGAGGTAATTCAGGAGCGGTTGGCGCTCTTGCCGATGATTGAGAAGATCGACCAGAGCCGGTTAGAGCTCGGTCAGCTCACCTTTAATGATCAGATGTCATATGCTGCAAAACTGGTTGAAGAGATTCCAGAGATCGGAGAGATCGAGCGAGCGAAGTACCCAATTGTCTTGCTTGATGAGTATCAAGATACTTCCTACTCTCAAGTTCGTTTCCTCTCTTCCCTCTTCGGTCTAGCTGGTGGCACTCACCATGTCACCGCTGTAGGAGACCCAAACCAAGCTATTTATGGGTGGCGTGGAGCTTCAGCCGCCACCCTGGAGACATTTAGTTCTCACTTTGGTTCGGATACCAAGAACTTCGATCTGCTGACAACGTGGCGCAATGACCGCAGAATTTTGGAGATAGCCAACCGCGTTGTCGAGCACAACGCCGAGCTATCTGGAAGTCGCAATGGCGTGCATGCTCTTATGCCTCGTGGCTCTGCAGGCCAAGGCGATGTTCGTTGCTCACTCTTCACAACCCTGAGCGAAGAAGCAGAAGGCATTGCTGATTATTTTTATACGCTCTGGAACGACCCAGCGCGATTAGCGCTTGCACCTGAAAAACGTTCAACATTCGCTGTTCTTCTCCGAGTAAAGAGCTATATCCCGGAGATTGAAGCAGCTCTACGTGCGCGAGGACTCAAAACAGATGTTGTTGGGATGAGCGGGCTCATCCATGTTCCCGAAATCGCAGAGATAATCGCACTTCTGCGCACGATCATTTTTCCGGATTCTGGAACTGCGTTAGCTCGACTACTACTCGGACCTCGATTAGCGCTAGGTCCGAAAGATTTAGCAGCTCTCGGAAAGTATTCGCGTGCACTTGCTCATGCTTCGGGGCTCAATCGCTCTACAAAGCTAGAGGAGATAATTGAGAGTGGAGATGAGTCAGTGATGGAGTCTGATGATTTCGCCACTGGATCAATCATCGAAGCTCTGGAGGAGATTGCGCAAGCACCTCAATCTGATTTCTCCCGAGAGGGTTACAAGCGCCTCATTGAGTTTAGGGATGAATTAGCTTCCTTTAAACGAGAGGCTCACGGATCTCTCACAGATATCGTTATTGCTGCAGAAAGATTTTTGCGTCTTGATACCGAGTTATTAGTACGAGATGGCGCTGCACTTGGACGTCGCCACATTGAGAAGTTCTTGGACGAAGCCGCTGCTTTCTCACGTACTGGTGCCAGCCTCTCTGCATTCCTGCAGTGGCTAGACACAGCCGAGGATCGTGAAGGTGGCCTAAAACCTGCGCAAGTAAGCGTTTCTCACGATGCCGTCCAAATTCTCACCATCCATAACTCAAAAGGTGCTGAGTGGAACGTTGTCGCAGTGCCTGGATTAATCGACGAGGTCTTCCCAAACAAGGGGCGCTCCAACTCATGGATGAAATACTCGGGGTCATTGCCAATTGCGCTTCGAGGTGATCACCTGCAATTTCATGATTTCCAATTCCCTGATTCAGATGATCCATCACCAACACAGATTAAAAAATCACTCGAAGCATTTGAAGTCGAATGGGCTCTAAAAAAGCGATACGAAGAATTGCGACTGGGATATGTTGCTTTTACTCGCGCCAAATCTCATCTCTACCTCAGTGCCTCATACTTCCGCGAGGGTGCAAAGGCACAAGATCAGAGCGAGCTATTCACGATCGCTCACAACTACCTTTCTGAGGTAGCGCCGGATGCAATTCATTTCGTTACCGAAGTCCCTGCCGAAAATCCGGATGTTACTAATCCCAGAAGTGCAATCTGGCCCGTACCTAATCCTCGGACGAGAGATATTCATGCGAGTGCTGAGCGTGTGCGGCGTGCGACGCCACTAGCGCTTGATCTCAATCCATCTTCGTTATCAACCATCGAGCGCTCACTTCTGGAGGATGCTCGTGCACTTGTCGCTGAAATGGAGCAACGAAGTGCGAAAACTCTGGTCTATCTTCCGGATCGACTTTCAGTCTCGACTCTCATTGCACTCAAAGAGAGCCCTGATGAGCTTGCTCTTGCTTTGAGGCGTCCTATGCCGCGCCATACCGATCGATATGCACAGCGGGGAACAGAGTTCCATCTCTGGCTTGAGCGACGCTTTGAGTCCCAGACCCTGTTCGATGACGAAATTTTTGACCCAGAGCCATTGATCGATGTAACGCTCAAGGAGTTGCAAGATAAATGGTTGGCTAGTTCGTGGGCCACACGGAGCCCGCACGAGGTTGAGGCGGGCTTTGAAACTGTTATAGATGGCCTAGTTTTGAAGGGTCGCATCGATGCAATTTACAAAGATGGTGATCAGTACGTGGTTGTGGATTGGAAAACAGGTCGCGTAAAAGAAGGCGAAGATCTTGAGAGCGCATCAATCCAGTTGGCTATGTATAGGTTGGCGTATGCATCTCTCCATAACATTGCCTTAGAAAATGTTAAGGCAGCTTTTTATTATGTTGCAGACGACAAAACAATCTATCGTGAAGGTTTACCAGAACAGGAAGAGATCGCTGCAATTATCCGATCAATCGAGGTTAAAGCCGATTGGTAAATGATC
>CAIWXY010000183.1 GCA_903916775.1 uncultured Actinomycetes bacterium | reverse complement strand
TGCTTGGACTCTATGTCTCAGATCATCCCCTCTTAGGTGTCGAACATATTTTGCGCTCGGCTGTTGATGTGCCCCTCTCGCAACTCACTGATGATTCAGTTGCTCATGATCAAGTGATCACCGTTGGTGGTCTGATCACCCAGGTCCAAAGAAAAGTATCGAAAAATGGAAACTCATGGGCGATCGTTTCCATCGAGGATCTTGAAGGTGCAGTCGATGCTCTCTTCTTCGCCGGCACGTATGCCGCTCACGCGATGAACTTGGTTGAAGATCGAGTTGTTGTTATCCGTGGTCGGTTGGATAAGCGCGAAGAGTTGCCTCGCTTCACGGCTCTGGAAATGCACATGCCAGATGTGAATCAAGCACCAGCTGGCCCACTTGTCATTACTATCGATGCAACTCGGGTAAACGCCCCAATGGTCGAGCGAATGAAGGAGATCTTGAGGTCACATCCAGGTGCGCGTGAAGTACACCTCAAGATTCAAGATGGGGCCAAGGCGACCATCATGAAAATTGACGATGACCTGAGGGTCACGGCTTCACCGAGCTTGAGCGCAGACCTTAAATCGGTCCTTGGGCCAGATTGCCTAGTCTCCTGAGCTGCTAATAATCTAATAATCAGGAACGCGCGAGCTCGCCGACGCTTTAGACTAGGCGTGTGAGCGAGCAGCTAAATATTCGATCCCTCGACCTTCGAGGCAAGCAGCTCTCCAAGTGTGGTTATCAACACCTTCTTCCTCGAGCGACAATGGATATCTCACAGGCGCTCATCGCGATTGAACCCATTCTCGCTTCGGTCAGAGCCGGTACCGAAGATACCTTGAAAGATTTAGCGCAGCGTTTTGATGGCGTTCGCCCAGCCAGTGTTCGGGTAGCGCAAAGCGATATCGATAAGGCGCTACGCCAACTCGATCCTGCAATCCGCGCGGCCTTAGAGGTTTCGATTGCACGGGTGCGCAAAGTGCATGAGACTCAATTGCTTACAAGCGTTACAGAAGAAGTCGTTTCTGGTGCCACTGTGACTCACCGTCAAATTCCGGTTGATCGCGTCGGGCTATATGTGCCAGGTGGAAACGCGGTCTATCCAAGCTCAGTCATTATGAACGTTGTGCCAGCGCAGATTGCATCGGTGAAGAGCATTGCAGTGGCATCACCTGCACAAAGTGATTTTGCTGGACTTCCACACCCTACGATCTTGGCTGCATGCGCGCTGCTAGGTATGAGTGAGGTCTATGCCGTCGGGGGAGCGCAAGCAATTGCAATGTTTGCATATGGCGTGGAGGGGCTATGCGAACCTGCCGATCTCGTAACAGGTCCCGGAAATATTTATGTTGCTGCAGCAAAAAGAGCTTTACGTGGATTAATCGCCATTGATTCCGAAGCCGGTCCAACTGAGATTGCAATTCTTGCCGATGAGAGCGCAGATGCTGATGAAGTCGCATCGGACTTAATAAGCCAAGCAGAACACGACATTCACGCAGCGGCAATTCTTGTAACAACGAGTGAAAATCTGGCTGACAGCGTGGTCTCCGCTCTTGCAGTGCGGGCCGGGAAAACAAAACACAGCGCACGAATAATTCAATCTCTTAACGGGATTCAATCTGCGATTGTTCTTGTTGATAGCGTTGCGCAAGGGATAGACGTAGTTAATGCTTATGCAGCTGAGCATTTAGAGATTCAACTCAAAGACACTCAAAGCGCTGCGCAAAAGATTCGCAATGCAGGAGCTGTATTTTTGGGGCGCTACACGCCAGTATCACTTGGAGATTACGCAGCAGGGTCTAATCACGTTCTTCCTACCGGTGGCTGCGCATGTCACTCTAGCGGTCTGTCAGTGCACACCTTCCTCAAAGGCGTAAATTTCATTTCTTATGACAAGCAATCGTTTTTGGACATTGCAGAAACTGTCATCACGTTGGCTCAAGCAGAAGACCTTCCGGCACATGGCGAAGCGATTTCCGCACGATTTTCAGAGAGAAAGAATTCAGGGGAGTAGAAATGTCAGTTCGAGGTTCTGGTTCGGGTTTTGCATGGCCGTATTGGCTGCCACTGCGAAGTGATCTCCGTGGCATCTCGCCTTATGGCGCGCCGCAAATTGAGGAAGCGATTAGTCTCAATACAAACGAGAATCCCTACTCACTTCCAAGTGAAGTTGTTAAGGCCATCACCGAGCGCATCTCCGAAGTAGCAAAGAATCTCAATCGATACCCTGATCGCGATGCCACTGTGCTCAGAGAGAAGCTGGCAACATACATCAGCGCATCGACTGGCGTGGAAGTGACCGCCGAGAATATTTGGGCAGCAAATGGCTCTAACGAAATTCTGCAGACTATTTTTCTTGCTTGCGGGGGCGCTACAAGTTTGGCTTTAGGTTTTACGCCTTCTTATTCTGTCCACCCGCTCATCGCTCAACTTACCCGCACACCTTGGTTTGCTGGTACGCGCGATGAGAATTTTGGGATTGATATCGCTGCCGCGAAAGCACTGATCAAAGAGAAATCTCCCAAGATCGTTATTGTTACAACACCCAATAATCCTTCAGGCACTCTTACTTCGATTGAAGATATCAAAGAGTTGGCGCATGCAGCGGGCAAGGTTGATGCACTTTTGGTTGTTGATGAAGCTTATGCAGAATTTTCGACTGAGGCATCGGCTCTCACTCTTGTGGAAGAGTTCCCACATGTAGTAGTTGTGCGCACTATGAGTAAAGCTTTCGCATTTGCTGGCGCGCGCGTAGGTTATTTCATTGCGCATCCTGCGATGGTAAATGCAGCACTCATAACAAGACTTCCGTATCACTTGAGCTCCTTGACACAGGCTGCGGCGGAAGTTGCACTTGATCACCACGAGCTCTTGATCGGCGAGATTCCAACATTGGTCAGCGAGAGAGAACGAATTCGCGCGGCTATTACAGAAGTTGGATTCACCGCCGAGGACTCTGCGGCCAACTTCATCCTATTTAAGGGATTTGCAGGAGATAGCAATACTGCCTGGCAGTTCTTCTTGGATCGCGGAATCTTGATTCGGGATAATGGCCTGCGAGGATTTTTGCGTGTCACAGTAGGAACACCAGTAGAAAATGATCAATTCATCGCAGCGTTGCGAGAACTTGCGCAATAATAAACTCACCCTGAGGTAAGAAGAGAGACCATGACCACACCACGTATTGCAACAGTAGAGCGCACCACCAAGGAATCTTCTGTATTCGTGCAGATTAATCTTGATGGAAGTGGCCTGATCGATATTCAGACTGGTGTTCCTTTTTATGAGCACATGATGTCTCAATTGGGAAAGCATGCTGGTTTCGATCTCACTATCAAAACGACTGGTGATGTTGATGTGGATTCGCACCACACAGTTGAAGATACCTCTTTGGCCTTCGGCCAAGCACTCCGCGAAGCACTTGGCGACAAGGCAGGCATCCGCCGATTTGGCGATGCAATGGTTCCGCTTGATGAAGTTCTTGTTCAAGCTGCAGTGGATCTATCTGGTCGCCCTTACTTGGTGCATCGCCAGCCAGAAATTGTTGAACTCATCGGCACATTTGATACAACTCTTGGTCGCCATATTTGGGAGTCGATTGTTGCTGAGGCACGAATCGCTCTTCACGTTCGTGTGCTTGAAGGACGCAATGCGCACCACGTATTTGAGGCACAATTCAAAGCAGTTGCCCGCGCACTTCGTGATGCTGTTGCTATTGATGGTCGTACCAGCGGCATTCCATCAACTAAGGGTGTTCTTTGATAGCAATTTTGGATTACGGCTCAGGAAATCTTAGGTCTGCTCAGCGCGCCTTCGAACTTACTGAACAGGAAGTTGTTCTGACTTCAGATCCTGCGCTCTGCCTCAGCGCAGATGGGTTAGTAGTTCCGGGTGTAGGCGCATATGGCGCGTGCATGGAGCAACTGATCAGCGTTGGTGGCGATGAGATTATCCGCAACCGAGTTGCGGCAAACAAACCGATGCTCGGAATATGCGTCGGTGCGCAGATTCTTTTCTCTTCTGGAAGTGAGAAGGGTTCAACGCAAGGTGTTGGAATATTTGAGGGCGATGTCTCGCTCATCGACTCTCCAATTCTTCCGCACATGGGCTGGAACACTGTGAAAGCCGGAACTGGTTCTTTGCTACTTGAGGGACTCGATGGCGCCTCGTTTTACTTTGTCCATTCATACGCAGCGAAGAGCGATATTTCTGATGCAACCACCTCATGGTGCGAATATGGAGAGCCATTTATTGCAGCCATCGAGCGCGGTCCAGTAAGCGCAACTCAATTTCATCCAGAAAAAAGTAGTGCAAATGGTGCGCGAATAATCAAGAATTGGGCGGCAACCTTATGAGTACAACTAAGTCACTTGAGCTACTACCAGCAATTGATGTTAAAGGTGGTCGTGCGGTTCGACTCGTGCAAGGTGAGTTAGCTGCCGAGAGTCAATATGGGTTACCCATCGAAGTAGCACAAGAGTTCGTCGCAGCAGGTGCGCAGTGGATCCATCTGGTCGATCTTGATGCTGCTTTTGGCATCGGATCCAACGCAGCTTTGCTTGAAGAGGTAATCAAAAGCGTTGATATTAAAGTCGAACTATCTGGTGGAATTCGTGATGATGAATCGTTGCGACGAGCATTGGCAACTGGATGTAAGCGCGTTAATTTGGGCACAGCAGCGCTCGAAAATCCTGAGTGGACAGCAAAAGTTATCTCGGAGTTTGGAGATCGAATCGCGGTAGGACTCGATGTGCGCGGCCACACTCTGGCAGCTCGTGGTTGGACTAAAGAAGGCGGCGACCTCTTTGAAACCATCGAACGCCTAGACCGTGATGGGTGTGCGCGATATATCGTGACCGATGTCGCTAAGGATGGAACTCTTACTGGCCCCAATCTGGAACTCTTACGCGAAGTGTGCGCAGCAACAAATAAGCCAGTAGTTGCCAGTGGCGGAGTATCGACTCTGGACGACCTCATCGCAATCCGCGCGCTCACTGCAATCGGCGTTGAGGGGTCAATCGTAGGCAAAGCGCTTTACGCCGGTGCGTTCACACTGCAACAGGCGCTAGAAGTAAGTAACAAGTAAGACCATGACAACCGTTCAGTCACATCTATCAAAAAGAATTATTCCTTGCCTGGATGTTGCTGCCGGACGCGTGGTCAAAGGCGTAAATTTTAAGAATCTCGTCGATGCGGGTGATCCGGTTGAGTTTGCTCGCGCCTATGGAATCGCAGGAGCAGATGAGCTGACATTTCTGGATATCTCTGCATCTGTTGAGGATCGATCAACAACGCTAGATGTGGTCTCCAGAACTGCCGAGCAAGTTTTTATTCCGCTAACAGTGGGCGGTGGAATTCGCGAGGTCGCAGATGTCGATCGCTTGCTACGCGCTGGCGCAGATAAGGTGAGTATCAATACGGCTGCCATCAACAACCCCACACTCATCAACGAGATCGCAGATAGATTTGGAAATCAGGTTCTAGTCCTCTCTGTAGATGCCAGACGCGGGCAGACGCCATCAGGATTTGAAGTGACAACTCACGGAGGACGCCAGGGGACAGGCCTTGATGCACTCGCCTGGATTGCTGATGCCACCGAACGTGGTGCTGGAGAGATTCTTCTTAATTCGATGGACGCAGATGGCACGCGTGCTGGCTATGACATCGAGATGCTCTCCACTGTCAGATCCCTCACTCATGTACCTCTCATTGCAAGTGGTGGAGCGGGAAAAATCGAAGATTGTGGCGCGGCGCTGGATGCTGGTGCTGATGCCTTGGTGGCGGCAAGCGTCTTCCATTTTGGGACTTTCACCATCGCCCAGGTGAAGGAATATCTCGGAGAACACGGATATTCGGTTCGCCGTTAAGTGTGATTACGGCAGA
>CAIWXY010000182.1 GCA_903916775.1 uncultured Actinomycetes bacterium | reverse complement strand
GGCATGTTGATGGTGATATCTGGAATCGCACCCGATTCGTCGGTGCGGCTAGTGGCGCGCTGTCTTGTGAAGTGCTCACCCTCGATCAGTCCGGCTCCTTCAAGGAGTTGCTCAAGATGGGCCTCACCAAATTTTCCGCGAGTTTGCGAGCTGGCAAGAGCGCCGGCAATGGCGCGAGTCTGGTTGACCAGATTTTCATTATGGGAAGCCATCTGGAGAATCTGGCTCTTGATCTCCGCCTCAGCTCCCACGCGACGTCGATCGGCATCGGCGGACAAGCGGCTGAGCTCCTCAACCCGGGTCTTCATGGCATCGAGCTCTGCGGAGAGTTTGACCGCACCCTCGCTCTTGGCGCGCTCAGCCTCGAGCTGGGCTCGGTAGTCGGCCAGAAGCGCTTTGTTGGTCGCCAACTCATTATCGAGCGCCGAGGTGTCGATATTCTGGCTGCGACCGCCGAAAATCAGCTTTCCGAGGCCAATTCCGATGAAAAGTCCGATCACAAGGGCGCCTATAGCGAGAATTGCTCCAGTTGTTGCGTTCATGGACCTATGGTGGCATTAAGCACCGACAAACCCCCGTAGGCTCTACTCCTCGTGAGCCTATCTATCGGAATTGTCGGACTGCCCAATGTGGGAAAGTCGACCCTTTTTAATGCCCTGACCAAGAACAACGTCCTGGCAGCCAACTACCCATTCGCCACAATCGAACCCAACGTAGGAATCGTGGGCGTTCCAGATAGTCGCTTAGTTAAACTCGCCGAGATTTTCGGCTCAGAAAAAATCTTGCCTGCTTCAGTCTCTTTCGTAGATATCGCCGGAATTGTTAAAGGTGCATCCGAAGGTGCTGGACTTGGAAATAAATTTCTAGCAAATATCCGTGAGTCAGATGCGATCTGTCAGGTCATTCGAGTTTTCAATGATGGCGATGTTGTCCATGTCGATGGTCGCGTAGATCCAGCCGAAGATATTTTGACGATCAACACCGAGCTCTGTCTCGCTGACCTTCAGACAATTGAAAAAGCAATTCCACGCCTTGAAAAAGAAGCTCGCACCAACAAGGAGCGCGCACCACTTTTGGCAGCAGCACTCGAAGCGCAGAAAGTATTAGATGCAGGAACTTTGCTTGCTGCCTCAAAAATTGATTTAGAAGCAATTAAAGAACTTCAGTTGATGACGGCTAAGCCATTCCTTTACGTCTTCAACGTCGATGCAGGCGAATTGAGCGATGGAGAGTTGCGCAAGAAGTTGGCAGCGATCGTTGCGCCAGCTGAAGCAATTTTCTTAGATGCTAAGACGGAAGCAGAACTTGCCGAACTAGATGGAGCAGATGCCCAAGAGCTTCTTGAATCAATTGGATTAACAGAGCCAGGACTCGCCACGCTTGCACGCGTTGGTTTCGACACTCTTGGATTACAGACTTATCTCACAGCAGGTCCAAAGGAAGCGCGCGCATGGACCATCCATAAGGGCGATACCGCTCCAATGGCCGCCGGTGTTATTCACACCGATTTCCAAAAAGGTTTCATCAAGGCGGAGATAGTCGCCTTCGATGATTTAGTTGATGCGGGGTCGATGGCAATCGCTAGAGCACGCGGAAAAGTACGTATGGAAGGCAAGGAATACATAATGGCCGACGGAGATGTAGTGGAGTTTAGGTTCAACGTATGACAAACAAAGTTAAGTATGAGAAGAGTCCTTACATCACTGGCGAACTAAAAAAGCGTGATGACCTACGTAACGTGGCGATTATCGCCCACGTTGACCATGGCAAGACCACATTGGTCGATGCGATGCTCACCCAGTCTGGCGCTTTTGCTGAGCACCAGAAAGAAGGCGAAAACCGCGATCGCGTTATGGATTCAATGGATCTAGAACGTGAAAAGGGAATTACGATTCTTGCAAAGAACACATCGATCCGACGCGGTGCACAGACTGTCAATATCATTGACACTCCAGGCCACGCCGATTTCGGTGGCGAGGTAGAGCGCGGACTCGAAATGGTCGATGGCGTTATCTTGCTCGTCGATGCATCTGAAGGCCCACTTCCTCAAACACGTTTCGTTTTGCGCAAAGCGCTTGAGAAGAACCTCCCTGTAATTTTGGTGATCAACAAAGTTGATCGTCCTGACTCACGTATTCCTGAGGTAGTCGATGAGGCTTATGGTCTCTTCCTTGATCTCGATGCGAATGAAGATCAGATCGAATTCCCAATCGTCTATGCATCTGCAAAGGCTGGTCGCGCTTCACTTAATCGCCCAGGCAATGGTGAGATGCCAGACCGTGAGAATCTCGATGCTCTCTTTGAAGTTATCTTCAATACGATTCCAGCTCCGGTTTATCACGAGAACGCGCCGTTGCAAGCGCACGTCACAAACCTTGACTCATCTCCTTACCTTGGTCGCCTAGCGCTCTGTCGTATTCGCGAAGGCGTCATCAAAAAGGGCGAGAACGTCATGTGGATGAAGACCGATGGCACAAGTGAGCGAGTAAAGATCTCTGAGCTGCTCATCACTGATGGCCTAGAGCGTGTTCCTACTGCCGAAGCCGGCCCTGGTGACATTGTTGCTATTGCAGGTATCCCAACAATCACCTTGGGTGAGACCTTGGCAGATCTCGAGAAGCCACATGCGCTTCCATTGATCATTGTTGATGAACCATCTATTTCGATGACAATTGGTATCAATACTTCGCCTATCGCTGGTCAAGAAGGAAAGCTTCTAACAGCGCGTCAGGTAAAGAACCGTCTCGATGCCGAATTGATCGGTAACGTCTCGCTTCGCGTGGTCAATACAGATCGTCCAGATACATGGGAAGTTCAAGGCCGTGGCGAACTACAACTTGCTGTGCTTGTAGAAATCATGCGCCGTGAAGGTTTTGAATTGACCGTCGGAAAGCCACAAGTGGTTGTGAAAACTGTTAACGGCAAGTTGCAAGAGCCAATGGAGCGTTTGACTGTCGATATTCCTGAGGAGTTCCTCGGAGTTGTGACACAGTTGATGGCGCTTCGTAAGGGTCGCATGGAGCAGATGGTGAACCACGGAACAGGTTGGATCCGTATGGATTACAAGGTTCCTTCACGTGGTCTCATTGGATTCCGTACCGAATTCCTTACAGAAACTCGTGGTACCGGATTGATCCACCACGTCTTTGATGGATACGAGAACTGGAACGGCGAAATCCGTACCCGTTTGAGCGGTTCACTTGTTGCAGATCGTCGTGGAATTGTGACTGCTTATGCAGTTGATGGCGTGCAAGAGCGTGGAGTCATCTTCCTCGAAGTTGGAACAGAAGTGTATGAAGGCATGATTGTCGGCGAGAACTCTCGTACCGAAGATATGGATGTCAACATCGTTCGTGAGAAGAAGTTGACCAATATGCGTTCTTCAGGTGCAGATGATGCTAACCGCATCATTCCTCCACGCCTACTCAATCTTGAGCAAGCACTGGAGTTCTGTCGCGAAGATGAGTGCATTGAGGTAACTCCAAAGCACGTTCGTATTCGCAAAACTATCCTTGATCAAAATGAGCGCGCCCGCGCTGTCGGTCGTAACAAAAAGGTCAATCAGAACGCTGAATAAGGCAAATTAAGCAAGATTAAGCAAGAAGTGCGCAATTGTCAGTCCTATTGGGTTAGATAAGCACATGAGCAAAGAGTTGAAGCTGGTCAGGCGCACAAGCGCTCGGCCAGCTTTTTCTTTCTCTCCAGAGCAGCAGAAAGTAATCGCTCACCGCGGTTCACCTCTCACCGTTTACGGTGGTCCTGGTACCGGAAAAACAACAACCCTGATTCACTCTGTGATCTCGCGCGTTCAGGATGGCGTGGATCCCAACTCATTGTTGATTCTTACCTACGGCCGCGAGAGCGCATCGCTTCTACGCGATCAGATTGCTGTCTTAGCTGGCTCTACCTCCTTCGAACCGCTTGCCCGAACTTTTCACGCGCTCGCTTTCTCGATTCTTAACGAGAAGCTGCGCGAAGATGATCTTCGTTATGTATTAATCAGCGGCGCCGAACAAGATGCTGCGATCAAAGAGATGCTTACTAATCCGCTGGTCACAATTCCATGGCATCCAGAGCTAGAGCGCGCTTTGACTACCCGAGGCTTCGTTCGAGAAGTTCGTG
>CAIWXY010000181.1 GCA_903916775.1 uncultured Actinomycetes bacterium | reverse complement strand
TCTTCCACCGCGAGCGTATTTGCTTTAAAGAAATCAATTTCCAGCGAGGTAAGTAGTGGTGCGATGATGTTCTCGAATCCGCCAGAGACAATCGCAATTTTGGAGCCTGCAGCGTGAAGAGAGCGAATGAGTGTTTCTGCGCCTTTCGAGAGCCTAATCGCAGAGCGAACAGCGTCTATAGCTTCGCTATCGAGTCCTTGAAGGAGCTTGACTCGCTCCAGTAGAGAGGCCTTGAAATCCAGTTCTCCGCGCATTGATCGTTCTGTAATTGCTGCCACTTTTTCACCGACGCCGGCATGATCAGCCAATAGGTCTATCACTTCATCCTGGATAAAGGTGGAGTCCATATCTAATACGACGAAAAAATTCATGCGTGGAACGTTATTCCAAATCCGAATAGTCCATGGCTACGTCATAACCAGATTTCTCGCCAAACGCTACTAAGTCGTCTTCGATGGCGAGTGCATGAGCTGGATCCAATGTAATGAGCAGACCAAGTATGAGACGGCCACGCAAGGCAATTTTCTCGCTCTTCACGATCTGCAAGGAAAAGGGGGCCAGTACGGCTAAAAGCTCCGCTTCAACCCCAGGCTTATCTTCGCTGGCCAGGATAATGAGGGCCGAGAAAGGTTCGCGATCGACGTCATGTGGACTCATAGACGCAGATTACCGCCTTAGCGCCGTCGAACAGGTATCTTTGCGGATTATGAGTAACGTACTTGCACTACAGGACGCCACGGTAATCCGCGAAGGCAAAGCCATACTGGGACCCCTTTCATGGTCTGTAGCGAGCGATCAGCGCTGGGTGGTGCTGGGTCCAAACGGTGCTGGAAAGAGCACCTTGTTCTCTCTGGTTGCGACTCAGATTCACCAGTCGCGAGGCAAGGTCGAGGTTCTTGACACTGTCCTGGGCAAGGTCGATGTCTTTGAAGTCCGGCCGCGTATTGGTTTTGTATCCACGACTCTGACAAACATGATCCCGGAAGACGAGCGGGTCATTGATCTTGTGATGAGTTCGGCATATGCGATCGTGGGACGTTGGCAGGAGACTTATGACCTTTGGGACGAATCTCGCGCGATCAGCCTTCTTACTGTTCTTGGAGTAAGGGCGTTCAAGGATAGGCATTTTTCTACTTTGAGTGAGGGGGAGAAGAAGCGGGTTCTCATCGCACGAGCACTCATGCCAAATCCAGAACTCTTACTCTTAGATGAGCCGGCATCTGGTTTGGACTTGGGCGGACGTGAAGATCTCCTTGTTCGACTTAATGCTTTAGCTGCAGACCCCGCTAGCCCTGCAACAGTGATCATCACCCACCATGTCGAAGAGATTCCTGCGGGCACTACACATTGCCTTCTTCTCAAAGATGGCTTGGAAGTCGCAAGTGGGGAGATAGGCAGTGTTCTCACCTCAGCCAATCTCAGTTCTGCATACGGAATTTCGGTATCTGTAACGAGTGAGAACGGAAGATTTTTCGCAAAGGCGGCTAACTAATGTTTCATTTCACCTACCTTCAAGCAGTTGTTTCAGGGTTCATTCAGGGAATCACTGAGCTATTTCCGGTCTCAAGTCTTGGCCATAGCGTCCTGATTCCAGCCTGGTTAGGCGGAAGCTGGCGTGCGTATTCCCAGACACCTCAATACCTTTTGGTGGCCATTGCGCTACATCTAGCAAGCGCTGCTGCACTCTTTATCGTCTTCGCACCTAGGTGGATAGCGATCTTGCGCTCCGTTCTTTTGTGGAAAAAAGACGAGATTGGTTTTCGTATATTTTTGCTTCTCCTTTTGGGAACTTTGCCAGTAGCCATCATTGGTCTTCTATTCAATAATTTTTTCCAAAAGAATTTTGAGAAACCTTTGGCTGCCGCGATTTTTCTGACTATCAACGGATTCATTTTGTTCGGGACAGAGAAGCTCACCTCACGCAGACATTCTCATATAGAAGGTTTGAGCGAGGATGCGGCTATTGCATCTCGAGTTTCACCAGGTCAGGCGCTAGCAATTGGAGTAGGACAGAGCGCCGCGCTATTTGCTGGAATTAGCAGATTTGGAGTGACCGTGTCGTTTGGAATGCTTCGCGGGTTATCACGCAGCGTTGCCGCGGATTTCGCCTTCCTTCTCTCTTTCCCCGTGATACTCGGTGCCTCGATCTTCAAACTACCTAAACTTTTCCATGGCTCCATTAGCGGTTCCTATGGACCTCTTGCAGTTGGAACCATTGTCTCGTTTTTTGCGACGATGCTCAGCGTCACGATTCTGGTCAAGTGGTTCAAGACCCGCACGCTCAAACCATTCGCTTTGTATTGCCTCGCATTTGGCTTACTGTCGATTATTAAATTCGGGTTATTCGGCTAATGTTTATTGGCTTAGGCACATGCATCAACATAGTGACGATCGTTGCTGGTTCAGCGATTGGAGTTTTATCCGGAGGTAGGTTGCCCGATCGCCTGCGCGGGCTGATTACAGATATTTTGGGCTGCGTCTGTCTGATTAATGCTGCCGATGCTCTTCGAAGTGTCTGGAATCCGCTTTTCACTCATGCGGTGCCTGTTGGCTGGACAACGCTTGGAACTCTTGCGGCACTCCTACTCGGCGCGCTCGTTGGCTACTTTTTGCGTCTAGAACCACGCCTTGAAGCATTTGGCCAACAACTCAAATCACGCTTTGCTGCACGCGACAAAGGCAACTTCATTGAAGGCTTTATGGCCGCCGCACTACTTTTCGCAATTGGGCCTCTGGCAATCTTGGGAAGTATCAGCGATGGTATGCATACAGGTATCTCGCAACTCGTTTTGAAGAGCACTCTCGATGGTTTCGCTGCAATGGCATTTGCATCATCATTTGGATGGGGCGTGGCATTTTCTGCAATCCCAGTTGGGATTTACCAATTTGCCTGGACTATCATCGGCTACTTTCTAGGGAGCATCCTCGCTCTTTACCAAATCCAGGCGCTTACAGCCGTTGGGGGAGTTCTTCTTCTAGGAATTGCGCTTCG
>CAIWXY010000180.1 GCA_903916775.1 uncultured Actinomycetes bacterium | reverse complement strand
TGCTGCGTTGATCGCAAGCACGTCGTACATGTGATCTGGGTTCAACGCCATAACTGTCACGACTACCTGGACTTCATTGCGCAGACCCTTGACGAATGCTGGGCGAAGTGGGCGGTCGATCAGACGGCAGGTAAGAATTGCATCTTCGGAAGGACGACCTTCTCGACGGAAGAATGATCCTGGGATCTTTCCCGCTGCATACATACGCTCTTCGACATCTACTGTCAGCGGGAAGAAATCAAATTGGTCTTTTGGATTCTTCGATGCTGTTGTTGCTGAGAGCAACATTGAGTCATCATCGAGATAAACGAGTGCTGTACCCGCTGCTTGCTTTGCGAGGCGTCCTGTTTCAAAACGAATCTCGCGCTTTCCGTACTTGCCGTTATCAATTGTTGCAACGGCGACTTTCACATCTGGACCCTCCATGGGTCATCTCCATTTCTTAAGGTCTCTCGCGCTCACCCATCTAGATGGTTCTATATATAGTTCCACATAGTGCGATTGAAATGGATCTTCGATCGAAGTCCACGGCGAGCGCGCATCAATGATGAAAAAGACACTGCGTCCGTAAACCACTACCGAGGACCAATTTCGATCCGCGTGGCAGGCGCGAGAGAGTTGTACTTAACTTTTCTTAATTAGCGACGAATTCCGAGCTTTTCGATAATCGCGCGGTAGCGAGTGACATCTGTCTTTGCAAGGTATTGCAACAAACGACGACGCTTACCAACCAAGAGCAAGAGTCCACGACGGTTGTGGTGGTCATTCTTGTTGGTCTTTAGGTGTTCTGTGATCTCTTCGATACGACGAGACAACAATGCGATCTGCGCTTCTGGGCTTCCTGTGTCAGTGGCGGAAGCGCCATATTTTGCGATGATCTCTTTTTTCTCTGCAGGCTGTAAAGCCATGTGGCACTCCTTGTGCTGTCACGAGGGCCTCGGTGTGAATCACGAAGGCGCAATTACTCGCTTTAGGTTTTGCACCTCCAAGGCTACCAGCGCGTGTTTGGGGGGAGAAATCGAGGCTAAAAGGAGGTGAGTTGCTTGGCTAGCAGGCAATCCTGCTTCATTTGCGCCAAAAGTTCGTCCAAACCATCGAATTTCAGGGTATCTCGAAGGCGGAATCCAAATTCCAGCGTGGCCTCTTTATCGTAGAGATCAAGGCCCTTCTGATCGATCGCGTAGGCCTCCACCTGGCGACCGCGAATTCCTGGGAACGTCGGGTTGGTGCCGATCGAGATTGCAGCCTGCCAACGCTGACCACTGACGCTCAGCCAGCCGGCATAGACGCCATCGGCAGGGATAGTGACATTGTCAGCAAGACCAATATTGGCAGTTGGGTAGCCGATCTCGCGACCGCGCTTCTCGCCATGAATGACCGGGCCGCGGAGATAGAAGTTGCGGGTCAAAAGTTCATTTGCTCGCTCCACATCGCCATCAACCACCAAAGTGCGGATACGGGAAGATGAGATCGCGCTGCCACGATTTTCCGAGAGTTTTACTGCACTTACCGCAAGGCCGGAGTGCTCCTTGAGATATGCGGCATTGCCGGCAGCCTTATGGCCAAATGTAAAATTCTC
>CAIWXY010000179.1 GCA_903916775.1 uncultured Actinomycetes bacterium | reverse complement strand
TTGTTGGTGGAACGGACTCTAAGCTCGTTCCCGAAAGATCAAAGAAGCCATCATGATTCCAGAAGAATCCATTGCCTCTATTTAGATTTTTCATACGTAGCGGCGAAAAAGTTCTGCTCACCCGCGAACCCGGTGGAACAGAGTTGGGCAACCAACTTCGCAAAATTTTGCTCGACCCAGCAACCGGCGATATCGCACCACGTTCTGAAGCGTTGTTGTATGCAGCAGATCGCGCCAACCATGTTCACAATAAAGTGATGCCAGCGCTGCTCGGTGGAGAAATTGTTATTAGCGATCGTTACATCGACTCTTCTATTGCCTATCAAGGTGCTGGCCGTGTGATGCAAGCTAATGAGATCGCGCGCCTATCCAAGTGGGCGACAGACGGACTAATTCCAAATCTCACCATCATCATGGATGTTCCAGCCGAGATTGGTCTAGGTCGACTCAACGGTGCTGATCGTCTTGAGCAGGAACCACTTGCGTTCCATGAGCGTGTGCGCCGCGAATTCCTTAATCTCGCCGCAATTGATCCTGATCGTTACTTCATTGTGGATGCGACCCAGAGCAAAGAAGAGATTCGCCAACAAATCGCTAGCCGCGTGGCACTCATTCCACAATTAGCACTTAAAGAATCGCGCACTACAAAGTAATGAGCGTCTTTGATTCACTTATCGGCCAGGAAGACTCCGTCGCGATCCTTAAAGATGCCGTTGCTGCGGCAAAGATAGGTGAGGACGAGTCCCAGGCGATGACCCATGCCTGGTTATTTACAGGCCCCCCAGGAAGTGGCCGCTCAAACGCAGCTCTGGCTTTCGCAGCGGCGCTGGTCTGCAAATCCAGCGGATGTGGCACCTGCACAGATTGCCTCACCGCCCTTAAAGGCTCGCATGCCGATGTGGAGCTGATCCGCACCGAAGGTCTATCTATCAAGATCGATGAAGTTCGCGAACTCATCACGCGCGCTTCGTGGACGCCATCAGTCGCAACATATCGAGTAGTCGTGATGGAAGATGCAGATCGCCTCACAGAGTCTGCAGCTAATGCGATGCTAAAAGCGATCGAAGAACCAGGTCTGCGCACGGTCTGGTTGCTCTGCGCACCAACCACCACAGATGTATTGCCAACCATTCGCTCACGCACCCGCAATCTCACTCTGCGCACTCCTTCTATCGCAGCAGTGAAGAACCTGCTGGAAAGTGAACTTGTGCCTACTGCAACAGCCGAACTCGCTGCGCGAGCATCGCAAGGACATATTGGTCGTGCACGCTATCTCGCAAACAATCCAGAGGCTCGCACTCGGCGCACAGATATTCTCAAACTCCCACTAACAATCACAGATATCGCATCCGCTTTTAAATGCGCAGGCATGTTGGTTGATGCAGCCAAGCGCGATGCCGAAGCAGAGGCCGAGAAGAAGAACGATGCAGAGCTAGTCGCGCTCAAAGAAGCATGGGGGCAGCAAGGCACACGAGTTGTTGCTGGCGGCGCCAAAGCGATTAAAGAGCTAGAGCGCGAACAAAAATCTCGTCAGACCAGAATGGTCCGTGATTATCTAGATCGCGCGCTCCTTGATATAGCAACGCTCTATCGCGATATCTTGATGGTGCAGTCCAATACCCCGCGCGATGCGCTTATCAACAGCGATATGCAGCGTGAAGTAGAGATTGTGGCTTACTCCACCAGCCCTGACACAACTCTGCGAAAATTGCAGGTGATCATGAAAACTCGTACCCAACTTTCACATAACGCTGCGCCACTTCTCGCGATAGAAGCAATGATGGTGCAATTAGCATGAGTATTAACGATAACTTCATTGAGTTTGACCCGATCTACCCACCCAAAAAGCCACGCCCACTGCGTAATTTTCTAGTATCACTCACTGTCTCATCTCTGGTTGTAGCACTCGCTTTCGGTGGCCAAGCTGCCTACCAAGCGCTCAAACCAAAAGTGCATTGGACGATGCAGAAGTTCATGACACAGAGCCTTGATTGGCAGCCATGTGACAACGGATTTTCTTGCACGACCTACCAAGTACCGATTGATTACA
>CAIWXY010000178.1 GCA_903916775.1 uncultured Actinomycetes bacterium | reverse complement strand
CGATTGAGGCACCCATCAAATAAGGTGTGCTCATCTTGTCAGTCACTACTTTTACAGTGCCGAACGTTGAGACGGTATCGCCATCAAGGGCGCGATCATCCAAAGAGAGGTGGTAGCGAGGGCCAGAACATCCACCAGGTTGCACTGCTACACGGAGAGAGAGGTCATCTCGTCCTTCCTGCGCTAGCAGAGCAGCAACTTTTGTTGCTGCGACATCAGTAAGAGCGATGCCTGTGGCTGTAGAAATGGTGACGTCTTGGGTAGTTTCAGTACTCATGGATTGAAGAATACCCCCAAACTCCCCCAGCCGCGCGTGGGCTTGGTATGGCGAGCCACCAGCGTTTGGATAGATAATACGCAGATGGCATTAACTGATCTTCTTCTGCTGGGACGTCAGAGCGACCTGACCAGCGAGCGAGGAGTCTCCTGCGAAGGTGAGCTCCCGCTGCCGAGTGATCCTGCGCTGGTCGAGCGAGCGATAGTCGCCCGAGAGAAACTTGGCTCCCGAGCCATGATTTTGGGTCACCACTACCAGCGCGATGAAGTAATAAATTTTGCCGATATCACAGGTGACTCATTCAAATTGGCTCAGGCTGCTGCAATGAATCCCGAAGCTGAGTTGATCATCTTTTGTGGCGTGCACTTTATGGCTGAGAGTGCCGACATTCTCACTAGCCAGAATCAAAAGGTCATACTCCCCGATCTAGCCGCAGGTTGCTCGATGGCAGATATGGCTGCCGCCCACCAAGTCGAGGCTGCTTGGGCCCACTTTGAAAAACTTGGAATCGCCAAGCTGACAATTCCAATTACCTATATGAATTCGACAGCAGCGATCAAAAGCTTCACAGGCGAGCATGGTGGAGCCGTCTGCACCTCGTCTAATGCCCAACGCGCAATGAATTGGGCCTTCAGCCAAGGCGAGAAAATATTTTTTCTACCAGATCAGCATTTGGGTCGCAATGCAGCTGTCCTTAATCTTGGACTCTCCCTTGACGATTGCGTTGTATGGAATCCATGGAAACCAGCTGGAGGGCTCACCGATGAGGAACTCATCAGGGCCAAAGTGATCTTGTGGCGAGGTCATTGTTCGGTGCATGGCCGTTTTTCTCGCTCGAATGTCGATGACGTGCGAGCGTTGGTTCCAGAAGTAAAAGTCCTGGTTCACCCTGAGTGCCAGCACGAAGTCGTGAGCGCCGCAGATGTCGTTGGTAGCACTGAGGCGATCATCCGAACAGTTGCAGAATCAGCCCCTGGCTCAACTTGGGCTATCGGCACTGAGCTCAATCTCGTGTCGCGCCTAGCCAAAACATTCTCTGACAAAAACATCCTCTTTTTGGATAAGACCGTCTGTTATTGCTCCACAATGAACAGAATCGACCTACCTCACCTTGTGTGGGCCATGGAAAACCTCAATCAAGGTCGAATCGTGAACCAAATCAACGTGGATCCATATGTGAGCGCCAATGCCAGAGTTGCGCTCGAACGAATGCTGGCTCTACCGTAATCGCATGACAAAAGACTCTCCCACCCCTAAGCGCAAAGATGCTGAAAAGGCCAACAAGGTCAATTCAATTACTGCGGCCGTAAACAAAGATGGTCGCAAGCGCGATCGCGATGCAATGAAGGCAGCGCGTATTTCCGCTCGCGCCGCATATATGCGCGGTGAAGAAGGCGCTCTTCCACTTCGCGACAAGGGACCCGTCAAGCGTTTTGTCCGTGACTACGTTGACTCTCGTCGCAATATTGGCGAGTACTTTTTGCCAGTAGTAGCGGCAGTCTTGGTGCTTTCAGTCGTCCATAATAAGTTTGTATCACTCATCGCTATCTTGTTTATGTACGCAGCAATGTTATACACAGTGATTTCTGGCTTTGTTATGACTCGCAGAATTCGCAAAGCAGTGACAGAGCGCTTCCCTAACGAATCAACAAAGGGTGTTGGTATGTATGGCTGGCTTCGATCAACCCAGATGCGCAAAATGCGTGCACCAGCACCACAAGTACAGATCGGTGAAAAGATCTAACTATCAGACAAAAAATTACAGAGAGCCCCAAGTCTCGCTAAGCGCGAGGGTTGGGGCTCACATTTTTTGTTGGATCAGTTTCGGGAATATCCCCAAGCGCAGAATCAATTGCCGCCAAAGTCTGAGCATCAAGTTTGATGCCAGAAGCTTTTACGTTTTCCTTCACCTGAGATGGCTTGCGTGCTCCCATAATCACCGATGAGACGTTGGAATGAGATAACGCCCAGGCAAGTGCAAGTTGAGACATGGTAATTCCATGTGCATCAGCGATTGGTCG
>CAIWXY010000177.1 GCA_903916775.1 uncultured Actinomycetes bacterium | reverse complement strand
CTCAAGGGCGATCCCAGGAATACCAGGTTTCAAACCAAAGTCGCCCACAACAGTGTTGGTTAAGAGTTCGGCAAAAAGTGGAAAAATAGTAGATCTTTACACTTTAAGTGGTGCTCTTGTCTCTCTGTTGTATCAAAAAGGTTGCGGTCTATTGCTTGTTACTCAAGGGCCTACAGACTATGGAATTAGCCTTATAAAAACTCCGTAGAAACTAATTTGCTTTCATCAACGTTAGTTTGCCATTAATCCCAGCTAATGCATACGTTGCGCTATTGACCGTAATCCAATGGCTCATTGAGGTGCTGGAAATATTGGAACTCGAGACTAACGAAGTCATTTGAGAAGCTGAGTTGAAGGAGCAGAGTCTGCTCTGGCAATTGAAGAGAATATTTTGCCCATCATAGGCAAGTGGGGCTTCGGGAATGCCATACATCGAGGTCTCATCTTGGGCGACCGAGCCGTTATGCGTGATGTCTACATAGCGTAAAACACTGGGATTAGGCAGGGAGATAGCGTTGGCAGCTAACCAGGCAGCCTTGAGATCTGCCTTCCCATAACTAAGAGCGACGTCGTACCCCGCAACCGCCACCGCTCCGCCGGCAGCATCCAGAGTCTGATACTTCCAATCTTCAGGATAAGCAGAGCCGCGTGAAGCAAGCCGAACTTCTCCCTCAATAGCGAGCTTTTGTTGATTGACTTGTAAAACAGAGTCATACAACAGGTAGACCTGGCGACCAACGCTGAGCGCGCTGAGATGAAATCCAACATCTCCAGTAGTTCGACCATCCGTTGCTCGATCTCCATCGACAAGTTCGTAGGACCATTGAGTCGCTGGAGTAATCGCTCCTGATAGTGCGACCGCACCCAAAATAATTCCTTGGCTCTGATCACGATAGAAAACTTGAAGCCCATCTGGAGTATCAACGCAGGCACTTGCACCGGAGACATCACTTGATGTGCGTACTCGCTCGGGGTCGGTGTAGGTGTTGATCTTGGCACCGTTGCCATCAACAACGTTGTAACTCCACTTTTTGCCATCAAAGCCAGCGTAGCGAAGCCACTTATTGGTTAAGTCTCCATAAAAAATGTCGAGCCGTTGCTTGGCGCCAGGTGCAGAAGTACACACAGAAATCGAACCCGATACATCGTTTTTAGTTCTGCCAAGCGCAGAGGAATTTCCATCAACTGTTGTGATTTGCCATGTTTTGCCGCCCCACGTTGCAAGCTTGAGATCACCACTCTTGGAGTCGCTGTACGCAATTACTGGTTGACCACGGAACGTTGTGGTCGCCAAGTTTTTAGCATCCGCGCTCGGATCAATAATTGTGCTTTTCCACGTTGGCTGCGGGATGACTACATTGCTTGTTGCAGCCGGTGAGGTTCCAAGCACGTTGGTCGCAGTCACTGTAAATGTGTATTTATTTCCATCGACTAAGTGCGGGATTGTTACCGGCGAGCTCGTTGCATTGATGAGCACACCTGTCTGATCAACTTTGACGGTGTAGTTGGAAACTATTGACGTACGAGCATTATCCGGAGCGCTAAAAGCAACTATTGCTGACCTATCGCCCACAATGGCTGTCACCGAACGTGGTGCATCGGGCACTCCGGCAGGCTTGCCAGCAGGTGGTTTGTTGCGCATATCTTGCAACATGGCTACAGCGAGCGATCCAGGAGTAAGAAAGACTGCGCCTGCTGGCCAGCTTGGTGTCATCAGCGCGTTAGGACCGGAGTTTTGAAAAGTGCTTTGATCCAAATGGCTGACTGAAGATCCAGGTTGATATGGATTGGGCGTGTAGAGAACTGGCTTCACACCATTATTAGCAGCAATGCCTAGCGGTCCGCTCCAGACAAGTGTGTTTTGTAGAGCCTGCCCGAGAGCAGCCGATGGTGATGGAAGATCCATCAAACGATTTCCATCTGGAGTCTGCGCAAATGCATCGAATGGAGTTGGTTGATCGATCGTTCCGTAACCAAAGAATGGGTCGTAAGAGTCATTGGATAAAAATCCGAGCCCATGGGTCATCTCGTGAATGATGATCGACTCCAAGTCGTATTCATTGCTTGGACAGTTGCCATCAGTGCCTAGATAAAAACTACTTGCCATCGTCGAATTGATGTTGATTTGGATTTCAGGGTTATTTGGATCTAAATCTTTACCGGCTAGCGCATTTGCCATCGCAGACGGATACCAAATTGATGGGTCTGGTGCTCCGTTAAATCCCTGGAAGAAGTTAACTGG
>CAIWXY010000176.1 GCA_903916775.1 uncultured Actinomycetes bacterium | reverse complement strand
CGAATTTGGGTCAATCTCCACGGAGAAAGCCCCGCCTCCATCACCCATTTGGCGACGATTCCGTTGATTGAGAAGAATAAAGCCGCTGCCCCAACGAGTACTGATGCTCGAGCGCGGTGGTTTTTCACAGGCCGACCCTACCCGCTCCCGCACGCTGATAGGGTTTTACCGTGCTACTCAGTGATCGCGATATCGCCTCTCAAATTTCCGCTGGCCGCCTCAAGGTAGAGCCATTTCATGAAGCAATGATTCAGCCGTCAAGTGTGGACGTTCGCCTTGATCGCTTCTTCCGTGTCTTTGAGAACCACAAATATGAAGTGATCGATCCTTCGATCGAGCAATCAGAACTCACTCGCGAAGTGGCAGTTGGAGCGGATGAGTTTTTCATCCTTCACCCAGGTGAATTTGTTCTTGCAAGCACCTACGAAGTGATCACTCTCCCTGATGACATTGCAGGTCGCCTAGAAGGAAAGTCTTCGCTGGGGCGTCTGGGCTTACTCACGCACTCAACAGCTGGTTTTATCGATCCAGGATTTTCTGGTCACATCACACTTGAGCTCTCCAATGTTGCCAACCTCCCTGTGAAGCTATTTCCAGGAATGAAAATTGGCCAGCTTTGTGTCATCAAACTCTCATCTCCAGCCGAGCATCCTTACGGTTCTGCGCAGTATGGTTCTAGATACCAGGGTCAACGCGGCCCAACGGCAAGCAAGTCTTGGCTCAATTTTCACAAGACAAACATCCAATAAAAATTAATAATTAGAAAGTCGGATTAATTATGAACATCGTTGTTCTTGTTCTACTCGTCCTTGTTGTTCTTGCACTCCTAGCAGTGATGTCGCGCAATCGTCTGGTGCGACTTAACATCTCCGTCGATGAAGCATTTGCTCAGATCGAAGTACAACTCAAGCGTCGCTCCGACCTTATTCCTAATCTCGTTGAAACCGTCAAAGGCTATACAAATCACGAAGCCTCAACACTCGAGGCCGTCGTCGCTGCACGTGCAAAAGCAACCGCTGCAACTTCGGTCGCGGATGTAGCAGCTGCAGATGGCTCTGTTACACAAGCACTTCGTGGACTTCTCGCCGTTACCGAGAATTACCCTGATCTCAAAGCATCAGCAAACTTTTTGGCGCTACAGGAGGAGCTCTCTACAACAGAGAACAAAGTCTCATTTGCGCGCCAGTTTTACAATGACAACGTGCGCTCGCTCAACCAAGCGATTAAGACATTTCCATCTAGCCTCTTTGTTAACTCAGCAAAGGTATCTGCTCGACCATTTTATGAAGTGGACGATCCGCAAGATCGCAAGGCTCCAACAGTTAAGTTTTAATACATATGTCTTCAGCTGCTCGTAACTTCGACTTCAGAAAACTCCAAGCAGGCAACCGCCGCAAATCTGGAGAGTTGCTCTTTGGCATGGGCATCATTGTCGGTGCTGTTGTGTGGGCGCTCATGACATATTTCGGAAAAGGCGGCGTTGCAATAGTTCCTGTCGCAATTGGTATTGCGCTGCTCTCAGTCTGGGGTTCGTATTGGGCATCTGACAAGATTGTTCTCACAATGACAGGAGCAAAGCTCCTGGATGAAAATGAGAATAGACAGCTCTACGACTTAGTCTCCGAAGTGTGTGTTGCCGCTGGTCTACCGCTTCCTAAAATTGCCATCGTTGAAGATGATGCCCCAAATGCTTTTGCAACCGGACGCGATCCAGAGCATGCAGTTATTGCATTTACCACCGGAATTCTTCGCCTTATGGATCGCGAAGAGTTGCAGGGAGTAGCAGCTCACGAAATGTCCCACGTAGCTAATCGCGACACACTTGTCTCTGCTATCGCAGCGACTACAGCGGGCGCGCTAGCAATCTTGACCGACTTTCTTATGCGCATCATGATTTTTGGCGGCGGAGAACGTCGCGATGATCGTGACAATCAAAATCCAATCGCTCTCATTGCTTCAATCGTCGTCCTGATCTTGGCTCCAATCGCGGCCATGCTCTTGCGACTAGCGATCTCACGCAAGAGAGAAGCGCTGGCCGATGTCACTGCAGTTCAATTCACAAGAAACCCAGCGGGACTTCGTCGCGCACTCGAAGCGTTGCAAGCTGACACAACTGTGGTGCAGCAACGCTCTACTTCGGTTGCGCATATTTGGATTGAATCACCGCTTGACAACAGCGCAACCTCCAAACTATTTTCTACCCACCCACCACTCAGTGAACGCATCGCAACACTTAAGGCCATGGAAGGTCTCTCATGAAGCGCACCATCACGGTACTCGTAGGATCACTTCTCATTCTTGGATCGAGCGCTTCACTGGCGGCAACACCTAAGCCGAGTTCTACATCGGGTGCTCAGTCAGGTTCTATGGCCGGAATGAATATGGCAGCACCAACACCGCCGCCTATAACAGGAACCGCAGCGATGATGGGCGGAACAATCCTGGATGCACCAATTCCAGCATCAATTCTTACCATTCCACTTGTTGATGCCAGCGGAAAGAGCTTCTCGCTTGGCTCACTCAAAGGCAAGACTGTTGTGTTGACAGACTTTTTCACCAGTTGCGACATGATCTGTCCAATGACCTCGGCAAATATGCGTGACATCGCAGCAGCAGTAAAGGCAGCGGGCAAGAGTTCTTCGATTGATGTTGTTGAACTCACTGTTGATCCCGCTCGTGACACTGTGGCTCGAATCAACGCTTACCAAAATCTTTACGGCGGAGCGACATGGACCATGGCTACAGGAACACCTACTAACCTCAAGAATCTCTGGGCTTGGTTTGGTGTCTACACCAAGCAGATTCCAAATACGGATGGATCTGCTGTGGATTGGCAGACCGGCAAGAAGATTGCTTACGATGTCGAGCATGATGATGTCGTCATGATTCTTGGACCTAATTCGCACTTCCGCTGGATTGACCTAGGAAATCCTGCAGTCGCTAATCCGAATCTTGTTCCTGCAAAACTCAAGTCATTTTTAAGTTCGCAAGGCAAACTCAATCTCCTCACACCTCAGCAGCCAGATTGGACTAATGCCGCAGTATTTGGCGCACTCCAACAAATTTACGGACTTCATATTGGTCCTAAGATGAAGATGTGAAGCGATTTAGATTCCTTACGCCACTAGCGCTAGTTTTGGGGCTTTTAACAGCTCCAGCGGCGTTAGCGCATACTGTTCTGATCGGATCAACACCGGCAGCAGGCTCAACCATCGCGCAATTACCCGAGCAGATCACTCTTACTTTTGCGAGCTCACTGTTAACGCTTGGTAGCGCATCGGTGAATCAGGTAGAAGTCACAGATCCCATGGATCAGGTGATTACCTCGAGCGACAATGT
>CAIWXY010000175.1 GCA_903916775.1 uncultured Actinomycetes bacterium | reverse complement strand
GAGATTCAACCATGCGCGCAGCAATAACCTTGCGAAGTCGAGACATTGTCACTGTAGTTCCGCGAAGTGGAGATACTGCAACCGGCGCAGCCTTAGGAGCAGAGGAATTGCTAGCTGGAGCTACAGCACTAGCTGCACTGACTACAGGTTTTGCGGCGGCTTGAACATCTTCCTTACGGATGCGACCACCAATTCCTGTGCCCTTAACCGAAGAGAGTCGAACTCCGAGTTCGTGGGCGAGCTTGCGAACGATCGGGGTGACATATGAATCATCGAGCGCTGGTACCGGTGTAGCTGCTGGTGCAGCTGGAGCTGGAGTAGAAACGACGGGAGCGACCGGCGCAACAGGAGCTGCAACAACTGGTTCAACTGGAGTTGCAACCACAGGAGCGACAGGTGCGGCTGGTGCGGCGGCAACCGGAGCAGCTCCTGCTGCGCCGATAAGAGCAAGACGCGCACCGACAGCCACTGTTGAATCTACTGCGACATCAATAGCAAGGATCGTTCCTGAAGCGGGGGATGGAATCTCGGTATCAACTTTGTCAGTGGATACTTCAAGGAGAGGTTCATCAACATTGATTGTGTCGCCAACGTTCTTAAGCCAACGCGTGACGGTTCCTTCTGTGACGCTCTCGCCTAGAGCAGGCATAGTGACAACAACGCCTGCAGCTGAGCCTGTGGTTACGGGTGCAACTGGAGCCGCTACGGGAGCTGGAGTTTCTACAACAGGAGTAACTGGAGCAACAGGTGCTGCTACTGGAGCTTCAACCGGACTTGCTACGGGAGCAGGTGCCGCCGCACTGCCGCCATCGCCGATAACTGCAAGCTCTGCACCGACAGCAACAGTTGAATCCACTGGCACAACGATGCGTGTGAGGATTCCTTCTGCAGGTGAAGGGATTTCAGTATCGACTTTGTCGGTAGATACTTCTAGAAGTGGCTCATCGACTTTAACGAAGTCGCCTTCGGATTTAAGCCAACGAGTAACGGTGCCTTCGGTAACGCTCTCTCCGAGTGCAGGCATTGTGACTGAAAATGACATTGTGATTTCTCCTATTACCCGTGAGCGTGTAGTGGTTTACCAGCAAGAGCCATGTGTGCTTCGCCCATTGCTTCTGAAAGCGTTGGGTGAGCATGAATGAGTGGTGCAACATCATTCGCTTCCGCTTCCCAGTTGTAAATCAATTGAGCTTCGGCGAGAAGTTCGCCTACTCGAGCTCCCACCATGTGAATTCCAAGGACTGGCCCATTCTTTGCAGCGACCAACTTAATTGAGTCGGATGTCTTAAGAATGTGAGCCTTGCCATTTCCGGCCAAGTCGTACGTGGTTTCAACGACGTCGTATCCACGTTCCTTCGCAGTTGCAGTAGAGAGGCCAACTGACGCAACTTCAGGATCGGAGTACGTGACGCGTGGAACTCCATCGTAATTAATAGGTCGAGGGTTAAGACCTGCGATTTCTTCAGCAACCAAGATGCCTTCAGCGAATCCCACGTGTGCAAGTTGAAGGGTAGGAATGATGTCTCCTACGGCCCAAATGCCAGGGACGTTGGTGCGGCACTTGTTGTCAACGATTAAATATCCGCGGTCCATTGTGAGACCTTGTTCTTCGTAACCGATGTTTGCGGTCACTGGTCCACGTCCAACAGCAACAAGGAGAACCTCGGCCGTGTGTGTTGCGCTATTTTCTAGAGTAACGGTGACGCCCTCTGGTCCCTTGGTGGCTGACTGGAATTTAATTCCGGTTTCAAACTTGATTCCACGCTTACGGAAAGCGCGCTCAAGTTGCTTACTTGATGATTCATCTTCAAGCGCAACAAGTCGAGGAAGTCCTTCGATGATTGTTACATCGGCACCAAACGAACTCCATACAGATGCAAATTCGCAACCGATAACTCCACCACCGAGCACGATGACAGATTTTGGAACATACTCAAACTTCATCGCTTCTTCGCTGGTGACGATCTGCTTTCCATCAATCTCAAGGCCAGGCAATGTGCGAGGGTAAGACCCGGTAGCGAGTACAACATTCTTGCCCGTATAGACCGTCCCATTTACTTCTACTTGATTCTTTGAGACAAGCTTTCCGTGACCTTCAACGTATGTGATGTTGCGAGACTTAACAAGACCTTGGAGTCCTTTGTGAAGTTTGGAAATGACGCCATCCTTGTATGCATTGACGGCGAGCATGTCCATCGAAATAAATTGTGCATTAACGCCGAACTCGGCTGCGTGCTTTGTGTTTTCTGCGATCTCTCCGGCGTGCAAAAGGGCTTTCGTTGGAATACATCCGCGGTGCAGACATGTTCCGCCAAGTTTGTCTTGTTCGATCAGTGCGACGGATAGGCCTAGCTGAGCGCTACGAAGTGCGGTTGCATATCCGCCGCTGCCGCCGCCAAGGATTACTACATCAAAGTCGTTCACTGATCAGCCTCTCTCATTACATCTACGGGACATCAAAAGTTCGGGTCAAGATGAGCCGGACAGTGGCCGGATACCTCTCGTTCCAGAGGGTAATCCTGCCACGATTCTGAGGGTGGCAAATCTTGGATTTAGGCCTGTGATCCTGCCAACTCGGCTAAGGAGATGAGGGAGCGAACGGCGACTCCGGTGCCACCGACTGGGGTGTATCCGTAAGCCTCACCATGGTTATTGGCTGGACCTGCAATATCCAGATGGACCCAAGGCTGATCTGGGGCCACGAACTCCTTCAGAAAGAGTCCAGCGACCAACATCTTGCCGTAGGGGCTTGGGCCGATATTGGCAAGATCGGCGATCGGTGAATCAATCGCCGATCGAAGCTCTTCTGGGAGCGGCATTGGCCAAAAGGCCTCTCCGGCGATGTCAGCTGCGGTGAGGAAGTCTTCTTGAAGCAAGGCGTCATTGGTCATTACGGCACTTGTGCGGGTTCCCAGGGCAATCAACTGGGCTCCAGTCAGGGTAGCAACATCGATGATTCCATCGAGTCGGCCGAGTCGTGCGCCGTCCTCGGCTGCGCGCACCAATCCATCAGCAAGAACCAGGCGACCCTCGGCATCAGGGTTGAGCACTTCAACTGTCTTGCCACCGTAAATGGTGATGACATCACTCGGCCTTGTTGCGTGATCGCTGATCATGTTTTCTGCCAGGCAGGCATAAGCCTCGATGGCGACGGGAATTTTTAATTCAGCTATTGCAATAGCGCTTGCGATGACGGCTGCTGCGCCACTCATATCTGTCTTCATCTCTTCCATGCCGGCTGCAGGTTTGAGTGCATATCCGCCAGAATCGAATGTGATTCCTTTGCCAACCAATGCAAATCTCTTCTTTGCTTTGGTTGGATTGTATGAGACATGTAAAAGGCGAGGTGGGTTAGCAGAGCCCTGGCCAACCGAAGAGATTCCGCCATAGCCTTTGGCTCTTAGTTGTGTTTCGTTAAGAATTTCAACTTTAAGACCAGCGGCGATAGCGAGCTTCTTGAGGCGATCACTAAATGAAGCCGGTGTCAGATGACTTGGTGGTGTATTGATTAAGTCGCGTGTGAGAGCTGTTGCCTTGCCAACAATCTCTGCTCGCTTGAGTAGCGCCTTCATCTCTGCGCCAATAGGGAGAGAGGAAATTATCGTGGCGCTTTTGAGAGGCGCCTTATGTTCGCCCTTTGTGGATGAACGAAATTCCGTGAATGAGTAGGCGCCAAGAGTTACACCCTCCGCAATTGCTGCCAGCTCTGTTGTGGAGTTATGGGGGAGAGCAATATCTGTCGATGCTTGACCGGCAAGCGCTCGAGCGGCGCTACCTGCCGCACGGCGCAGGGCTTCGTGGTCATAGCTCTTTTGGCGATCTCCAAGCCCAACAAAGATTAGGAGTTTTGGATGAGTGAAGGGCACTTTGGTAATGACTCCAGCCTTTGCGCTAGCCCCTACATCTTCAAGGATCCCCAATAGCTCTTTCGTTTTATATTCCGCGAGAGTGGTTTCAACGGTGAGCTTTCCATCTGCGTGCGAAAGTCCAAGTACGAGGGAGGTTGAACCCTGTTTTTCACTGATTTTCACTGTAGCCATATCCTCATCCTCTCACCTCCGACGCTTAATTGTGAACTTGGGATAAGTTGTCGGTATGGAAAATATGGAGTCACCGCTCTTTGATTGGCATGTTCAGGTTGGCGCAAAGATGGCTGACTTTGGTGGCTGGCAGATGCCTATTGAATACCCTGGAGCGATTTCCTCGGTGAGCGGAGAGCAGATTCCGACGGGGGGTGTTTTATCCGAACACCAATCTGTGCGTGAGTCGGTCGGAATATTTGACGTTTCGCATTTAGGAAAAATTGAAGTTCGGGGGATAGGCGCACTCGAATTTCTCAACAAGATTTTCACAAATGATCTCAACCGAATAGGTCATGGCAGCGCGCAATACAATCTCCTCTGCAACGAGACGGGTGGAGTGATTGATGATCTCATTGTATACCGATATGACGATGAACGATTTTTCATCATCCCAAACGCGGCTAATTGCAAAGCGGTTTTCGATGTTCTTGTTGCAGCTAACGACTTAGGACTTTCAATTGTCAATGCGCACCGAAAGTACGGGGTATTGGCTGTCCAAGGTCCCAAGAGCGATGAGGTATTGGCATCTCTCGGTCTGCATGTCGATTTGGAGTACATGCATTTCACAACTGTTGATGACATGATTATTTGTCGAACTGGATACACCGGTGAATTCGGTTATGAACTTATCCCACTTTGGGAAAACGTCGCTCCAGTATGGAATCAGTTGGTTAGCGCAGTGGCAAAGGTTGGTGGCCATGTGTGCGGTTTAGGTTCGCGAGATACGTTGCGCACCGAGATGGGTTACCCACTGCATGGCCATGAACTTTCATTAGAGATTTCACCACTTCAAGCTAACGCGGGCTGGGCTGTCGCACTAGCAAAGTCGCATATGCATGGCCGACAAGCCTTGATAGACGAGAAGAGCTCTGGAGTGAAACGAATAAGTCGTGGCATTAAGTCACTTGACCGTGGGATTCCTCGCGGGGAGATGAATCTATTGGATAAAAGTGGCAGCGTTGTTGGCGTGGTTACGAGTGGAACATTCTCCCCGACCCTCAAAGTGGGAATTGGGTTGGCGCTGATGAAGCCAGAGATTTCTTACGGCGAAGAATTGTCTATCGATGTGCGCGGGCGAATCTGCAAAGTGCAGGTGGTTAAAGTGCCCTTTGTCCCGTCACACGTACGTTAAGAGTTTCTGGCCCGATCCTCGAGTGGATCTTTAGTTGCAATCACCACGGGTCTTCCAGAATCTAGAGTGAAGACATCGATTCGATTGTCGAATGCGCTCTTGAGTTCAGGGGAGTGAATGACGGATTGTGAGCTTCCCGAAAGTAGTACTTTTCCGCGCTGCATAATCACAATATTTTGGGCGTACATTGCAGCCAGGGTGATGTCATGCATAGTGGAGATGATGGTTACGCCACGTTCTTTGAGAAGTTCAATATTGTTGAGAACCGAAATCTGATGATGGAGATCTAGCGCGCTTGTTGGTTCATCGAGCAGGATCAGATCTGGCTCCTGAGCCAGTGCGCGAGCGATGAGAGCTCGTTGCATTTCTCCGCCAGAGAGCTGAGATACAAAATTTTTCTGCATTCCATATAGCGATGTTTGTACCAATATCGTTGCGATCAATTCACGGCTTTTTTGGCTTTCTTTTCCCCAGCCATCTCTTTTGGAGCGACCCAGTGCCACATATTCACTAACAGTCATCCCTTGAGGAATCGCTGGTGATTGTGGAACAAAGGCAATGTTTCTTCTGTGACTCTTAAACACTTCAGTTCCACGATCTTGGATTGAACCCGAGTAGGCCGTTGTACCGAGTAGCGCTTTTAATAACGTTGTCTTACCCGCACCATTTGGCCCTACAAGGCAGGTCCATTGTCCATGCGGGAGTTGCAGATTAATGTCGTCAAGAATTGTTTTTTCGCCGTACCGAACGGTGAGGTCGCTCACCGTAATTGTTCCTGCTGTCATCATGAGTGGCCAGCCTTTCTACGATTGCGAAGGACAAAGAGAAAGAAAGGCGCTCCTACAAACGCCGTAATAACTCCGATCGGTAGCTCTGCAGGGGAGAGCAGCGTACGAGCTCCAAGATCTGCAAGGACAAGAAATGCCGCACCAACGAGAGCGATACTTATGAGCGATCTATTGGTTACTCGTCTCGTTACTCCCCGAACCAGATGCGGGACCACGATTCCGACAAATCCAATAAGTCCTGATGCTGACACAGCCGTAGCGGTAGCGAGTGTGGCGGCCCCTACTGCCAAAATCCTTAGACGATTTGGGTTGATTCCAAGTGAGAACGCTTCTTCATCAGAGAGCATCAATCCATCTAATTGCTTGGCAACCGTGAACAAAATAGTCAGAGCAATGGCGATGTATATGGCCGACCAACCGACAACACCCCACGAAGCCGAAGTAAGGTCTCCGAGAATCCATGAGTAAACCGGACGCAATGCGTTGCTATGTCGCTGCTGAAGATATGTCTTGATTGCGGTG
>CAIWXY010000174.1 GCA_903916775.1 uncultured Actinomycetes bacterium | reverse complement strand
GAAGGTTGTTAAGAAGGCTCCTGCGAAGAAGGCAGCAGCCAAGAAGGTTGTTAAGAAGCGTTAATTCCTTCAAACAATTAATAAAAATGGGGGCCAAGTATTGGTCCCCATTTTTTATTTACGGGTCCTAGACCTAATAAACTAATGGCACTCTTAAGACAGCATTGGAAATACAAGAAGGAGAAGTGATGGCTCGCGTATCTGTGTTGGGTTCTGGTGCTTGGGGTACAACCCTCGCGCAGGTCCTCTGCGATGCTGGTCATGAAGTACTTCTTTGGGGAAGAAATTCCGCCGTGGTGGAGGAGATAAATTCCACACACACCAATACAAAATTCCTACCAGGCATTAGCCTCCCAACTGCGCTACGCGCAACAACTCAGGTAGAAGAAGCTTTTGCATTTGGCGAATCATTAGTGCTGGCTATTCCGGCGCAATCACTGCGAGAGAATCTCAAAAATTGGGCTGGCCAATTTCCATTGGACCTGCCGGTCATCTCGACTCTAAAAGGTATTGAAGCAACGACGATGGCTCGCATGACTGAAGTTGTCGTTGAAGAATTAGGGATCAGCAGCGATCTCATTGGACTCATCACTGGGCCGAATTTGGCGGGGGAGTTATCGCTTCGTCAACCTGCTGGAGCTGTTGGCGCATCAATAAACCCAGCTATCTCGCAACTCATCGTTGATCTCTTCACGACAAAATATTTCCGAATTTATCCTTCCGATGATCTTGTTGGCTGCGAACTGGCAGGTGCTGCTAAGAGCGTTATTGCCCTCGCGGTCGGCATGACAATTGGTATGGATTTAGGTGAGAACACACAGGCCATGGTTATCACTCGGGGACTATCTGAGGTAGCTCGTTTCGGTGCTGGCTATGGAGCCAATCCGCTCACCTTCTTAGGTCTGGCAGGCATGGGTGACATTGTCGCAAGTTGCGGCTCAGCTCTTTCGCGTAACAGAACGTTTGGTGAAGCATTTGGTCGTACAGGTTCGATGGAAGGTGCTCGAGCTGAAGTTGCCAAGACTGTTGAAGGCGTAGCGTCTGCCAATGCGATTTTGGAACTTGCGCACAGAGTCGGTGTCGAAGTGCCAATCATTGAAGTAGTTGCTGCTTGGGTAGCAGGTGGTGTTACTCCAGAACAGGCAATGGAGCGACTCATGACTGTTAGCACTCGGGCGGAGATCTAATGCCAAAGGTGCGGGTAGGTATCCTCTGTGGCGGCCAATCGAGTGAGCATGAAATTTCATGCATCTCGGCCGGCGGAATTATGGGTGCAATAGATCGCGATCGTTTTGAGCCAGTTTTGATTGGAATTACTCGCGCCGGCACATGGGTACTTCTCGATCAGTCAGCAAAGCTAGAGATTGTCGATGGAAAACTTCCCGAGATTGATCCATCTCTACCTGCCATTACAGCAGATATTCACGGCTTTAGTGTCAATGGGGATCCTCTTAATCTTGATCTGCTCTTTCCCATTTTGCATGGACCATATGGCGAAGATGGAACCATTCAGGGAATGTGTGAAGTGGCCGGCATTCGATACGTTGGTTCGGGTGTGCTTGCAAGCGCAGTTGCCATGGATAAATCTTTCGCCAAACCAATTTTTGCCTCTCACGGGCTCCAAGTAGCTGAAGGAACAGTGCTAGTGGCCGGGGAGTGGAGTGCGGAACAGATCACCCACCTTACTTATCCGCTGTTTGTGAAGCCTGCGAGAAGCGGTTCAAGTCGCGGAACCTCTAAAGTCAAAAGTTTCGATACTTTACTTAAAGCGATCGAATATGCATTCGAGTACGACACCAAGATCCTTCTTGAAAGTGCCATCAACGGTAGAGAGATTGAATGTGCTGTTCTTGAAATTGCAGGCACTCCATATGCATCG
>CAIWXY010000173.1 GCA_903916775.1 uncultured Actinomycetes bacterium | reverse complement strand
GGAAAAAATAGATCAACGATTCCGCCACGTACTGCGTAATCACCACGTTTCTCAACGAGATCGGTTCGGTGATAGCCAAGCAATGTAAGTGTAGTAAGCAGCTTATCCATAGAAATTTCTAAACCAAGCTCTAACTCAATTGCTTGAAAGTGCGCAATCTGTTGCGAGATTGGTTGAATCAACGCACGCACCGATGTAATAACAATTGACCGATCTGCAATTCCGGCTAGGACCTTGGCACGAGCGGCCACTGTGTCACTTTTCGGGCTCAACTTCTCATGGGGCAAGGTCTCCCAAGGCGGGAACTCCACAGCGGCATCGTCACCAAGATATGTCACCAACTCGTCTTTGATTTCTGATGCTCTTCGTGAAGAAGAAGTGACGATCAGGAGTGGTGTGTGTAGCGCTCTCTTGGCCAGAAACATCCCGGTAACAAAAGTGGGGGCTTGGCAGTGCTCACCGCTCTGATCTATCTCAATGTTTGAGAAAGCATCAATTAATCTGCTCATCAGACGGTTGCCTCCTCACTATGTGCGTGGTCATATAACGACCTAAGCCCCCGGTCCCAAAATGGGCGGGGGTAACGGATGCAATTCTAACGCGTAAAAGGCCCTCGAAGAGGTGGCAGGATTAGCCCATGACGACTTCAGGTTCTAGCGCCCAGTTGGCTCGAGATGACCAAGAGCTGCGTAGCGATGTGCGCGTACTCGGTGAACTTCTTGGACAGAGTTTGGTTCGCCAAGAAGGTGCTGAGCTACTCACACTTGTAGAAACTGTACGTAAGGCAGTCCGCGAAGGTGGGGGCGAAGATATTCTCGCCAACCTTTCTGTTGAAGATAGCGTCCAACTTGTTCGCGCGTTTAGTACATATTTCTACCTTGCAAACGTTGCTGAACAAGTGCACCGTGCTCGAGTATTAGAAGAAGAACGAGAACTTAGTGGTTCATGGATATCACGTGCAGTCGATCGAATTATTGAAGCTCAGAAGAACCATGGTGAATTTACGCAAGCCGATCTTCAAGAATGGATGAATGAATTCTCTGTTCGACCAGTATTCACGGCTCACCCCACTGAAGCTGCTCGCCGTTCCGTACTTTCAAAACTTGGCACGATTGCTGATCTTCTTGATGATAGAAAGGATGCCACTCGCGAACGACGTCTAGCCGAAGCGGTAGACCTACTCTGGCAAACAGACGAGTTGCGTTTAGGTCGACCTGAACCACTAGATGAAGCTGTCAATGCGCTCTATTACCTTGATGATCTCTTCTCTATGACTATTCCAAATGTTCTCGATGATTTCGCTCGCGAACTCACACGCGTCGGAGTCACCATATCTCCCACATCTCGCCCACTCTCATTCGGAACCTGGATTGGTGGCGACCGTGATGGCAATCCAAACATCACCGCAGATATCACTCGCCAGGCGATCACTTTGCAGATTGGCCACTTCATTCGCGGGATGGTTGCCTGCTTAGACGAACTCCGAAAAGCTCTCTCAGTATCTACTCGTATCGCTGGTGCATCGCCAGAGCTCGAAGCATCTGTCGCACGCGATCTAGAGATGATTCCCGAGATTGAAGAACGTTTCAAACGCCTTAACGTCGAAGAGCCGTATCGCATGAAAGCAACCGCTATTCGACATCGCTTAATTTTGACTCAGCGTCGTCATGCAGCAGGTGCTGCACACGTGCCTGGTCGCGATTACGACAACACAGCAGAAATCATTGCCGATCTGATGCTCATGCATGAATCGCTCATGTCTCACAAGGGCGAGCTCATCGCTCATGGTCTCCTAGAGCGCACCATCCGCGCTGTATCAAGCGTTGGACTCACGCATGCGACTATGGATGTGCGCGAGCACTCCGATGCTCATCACCATGCCCTCGCAGAACTAGCAGAGAGCCCTGATGCACTCGATGCTCAAGCGAGCTCAACGTTGGCAACATTTAGCGCTATCAATGATCTCATCGAAAAATTTGGACCAGAAGTCATCGAGACTTACATCATCTCAATGACAAAGTCTCATCTCGATGTTTTAGCAGCAGTCGAGCTGGCTAAGCACACTGGTCTCATTCAAGGTAACTCTTCCAAGATCGGATTTGCTCCACTTTTGGAGACTGTCGCAGAATTACGCGCAGCCGATCTCATCCTTGATTCACTATTAAGTACTCCGGAATATCGCGAGCTCGTACGATCTCGTGGTGATATTCAAGAAGTAATGCTTGGTTATTCCGACTCCAATAAAGATGCTGGTATCGCGACATCTCAGTGGGAAATTCATAAAGCTCAACGCAAACTCCGTGACATCGCAATCAAGCACGGTGTGAAACTTCGCCTGTTCCATGGTCGCGGTGGTTCTGTTGGTCGCGGTGGCGGACCCACCTACGATGCCCTTATTGCACTTCCTTGGGGATCAATTGATGGCCAAGTGAAGATGACAGAGCAAGGTGAAGTAATCAGTGATAAGTACGCACTGCCTGCGTTAGCGCGCGAGAATGTTGAACTCACACTTGCAGCCGCCTTAGAAGCGACTGTTCTTAATCGAGCACCACGTCAATCCCCTGTGGATCTCGAGGCATGGTCGGCATGCATGGATCTAGTGAGCGACAACTCGTTCGCTGCCTATCGCACACTTATTGATCACCCGGATCTGCCTGCATATTTCTATGCCTCGACTCCGGTCGAACAGCTAGGCGATATGTTTTTGGGTTCTCGTCCATCTCGCCGCCCCGATGCTTCTGGTGGTCTCGGTAGTCTGCGCGCCATTCCATGGGTATTTGGATGGACCCAATCCCGACAGATCGTTCCGGGTTGGTTCGGTGTTGGTTCGGGACTTAAAGCTGCACGCGAATCTGGCAAGAGCGGCGTACTAGAGCAGATGCTCTCTGAATGGCATTTCTTCCGCACCTTTATCTCCAACGTCGAGATGACCATGGCCAAGACGGACCTCGGAATGGCCCGCAAATATGTCACCAAGCTTGCCGATCCTTCGCTCCATCACTTCTTAGATCAGATTGAAGCGGAGTTCGCGCTCACAAAGGAAGAGATTTTGCTTCTCACCAAGAAGACAGACATCTTGAGCGACCAACCGATTCTTGCTCGCACCCTGGGCATCCGCGACGCATACCTCGCACCGCTGCACCTCCTGCAGATCTCACTCCTAGAGCGAGTCCGTGCCGGAGACTCTGACCCAACAATTCGTCGAGCCTTATTGCTCACAATTAATGGTGTGGCAGCGGGACTTCGTAATACTGGTTGATCCGCCCTCATTCCTTCGCCGTGCAGCCCTCTGCCTTATTTGGCTATTCTTCTCGCTAGATTCCTTCAATTAGTTAGATTAGCCAGATCAGCCCAGAATCAGAGGAGCAACCATGTCAGATGAAGCTAAGTGCCCGTATACCGGTGCCAAGCAAAACACAGAAGCAACCCTGAATCAGGATTGGTGGCCTAACCAGCTCAATCTCAAAGTTCTCGCTCCCCATAACCAAGCTGCTGATCCAATGGATCCTGATTTTGATTATGCAGCCGAGTTTGAATCTCTCAACCTTAAGGCGATCAAGAAGGATCTTTACGCCTTAATGACTGATTCACAAGAATGGTGGCCTGCCGATTACGGTCACTACGGTCCGTTTTTTATTCGCATGGCTTGGCACAGCGCAGGTACGTATCGCACATTTGATGGACGCGGTGGTGCTGGTGCCGGAATGCAACGTTTTGCACCACTTAACAGCTGGCCAGATAACGTCAACCTAGATAAGGCTCGTCGCCTTCTTTGGCCAATCAAGCAGAAATACGGCAAGAAGATTTCATGGGCCGATCTCATGATCTTGGCCGGTAACTGCGCTCTTGAATCTATGGGCTTTAAGACTTTCGGTTTTGCTGGCGGACGCGCAGATGTCTGGGAGCCAGATGAGACATACTGGGGTAAAGAAAAAGAATGGCTTGCTAACAATCGCTACAGCGGAGATCGCGATTTAGAAAACCCACTAGCAGCAGTCCAAATGGGACTCATCTATGTCAACCCTGAAGGCCCTGATGGCAATCCAGATATTTTGGCTTCAGCAAAAGATATCCGTGACACTTTCGGTCGCATGGCGATGAATGATGAAGAGACTGTTGCACTTATTGCAGGTGGACACACATTCGGAAAAGCACACGGAGCAGCTGACCCAAGTAAGTATGTTGGCGCAGAACCTGAAGGTGCTGCTATCGAAGAGATGGGCCTTGGCTGGAATAACACATTTGGTAGCGGTAATGGTGCGCAGACCATCTCAAGTGGTCTTGAAGGTGCCTGGAAAGCTACTCCAACACAGTGGGATAACTTGTATCTCCAGACTCTTTACGCACACGAGTGGGAACAGACAAAGAGCCCAGCTGGCGCGACTCAATGGATTCCAAAAGAAGGCAAGGCTGCAAACTCAGTTCCAGATGC
>CAIWXY010000172.1 GCA_903916775.1 uncultured Actinomycetes bacterium | reverse complement strand
GGTTAGCTAAAAGCGGAAATCCGGCAGCGATTGATTTCCCACGGGGGCTTGCCGAATCTGATTACAACTTCTCCTTTAGTGGACTCAAAACAGCCGTTTCGCGTTACCTTCAGAAGAGCCCACAGGCCCACAGAGGCGATCTTGCTGCATCATTCCAAGAGGCTGTCGTCGATGTCTTGCTGACAAAAGCACTAGCTGCTTGCAAAGAGACCGGAATCAACCGCTTGATCATTGCCGGAGGAGTCGCCGCCAACTCGCGGCTACGAGAAGTTGCAGCCGACCGTTGTGCTGCGCTGAAGATCGAACTTCGGACCCCACCAATTGGGCTTTGTACCGACAATGGTGCGATGGTGGCAGCTATGACTTCACTCGTTGTGAGTGCAGGTGTTAAGCCTTCTGCAATTGGGCTCGAAGCAATGTCTACCGTGCCGCTCTCGCAGCCGACATGGGCTTAAGCCTTCTTAGCTTTTTTCTTACGTCCAAGATACATAAAGAGAGTAATTCCACCCAAGATGTAGAGGACCCAAATCACCGCTTGCAGGATTGATGGCTGCTGTGAGTATCCGAAGAGATTGTGCAGCGCATCGCCAATGTTTGAATTTTCCGAAAGAACGCTTCCAGAGTTCCATAGTTGACCCCTGCCGAAAGGGAGCCACTTAAGTTCTTGCATATTCTGAATCGCATCAGCGAGTAGTCCAGCGGCAAAGACCATGAGTGCTACGCCCAAAACTTGGAAGAAGCGACGCATATTGAGTTTGGCGCCTAATTTATAAATGTAGAAAGCAATGAGTAGTGCAACAGCAATACCTAAGAGAGCGCCTAACCAGAGCGCGCCACCATGAAGTGGGGCAGCAGCTTGCTTGGAGTTTGCGAAAATAATTGCAAGGGTGAAGACCATTGTCTCTAGCCCTTCACGTCCAACAGCTTGAAAAGAGAGAATGGCGAGTCCCCAGCGCTTGCCTTGCGAAAGTGCAGCATCACTCTTGCTCTGCAAGTCGTGAGAGAGGCCTCGTGCATGGCTCTGCATCCAGAAAGTCATATAGGTGAGAACTGCTGCGGCAATTAGGAAAGTGCCAGTCTCGAAGTAAGTTTGGATATTGGAGCCGTTGTATCGCTCAATCAGGAAATAAGCGGCTAGTCCGCCAGCGAAGATAAGGGCAAAGGCTGAACCGACGCCAGCAAAGACATCCCTGAAGTGCGCTCGCTGATTGATCCGTTTGAGATAGGCGAGGAGGATCGCCACGATCATCGAGGCCTCGATACCTTCTCGCAAGAAGATCACAAACGTAGGAAGCATGGCTTGAGCGTAACTTGGGGTCGGTATTTACGCAACATAAGTGTTGCCTAATTACCCCTCGGTAGGTGAGCTCCACTCGCCTCACTCTCATTTAGCACTCTCGGTTGGTAACTGCTAATTTATGGCTACCGGCGAGGAGCCGGATTTAGGGAAAACTAGATTTAAAGGAGCACATCATGGCCGTAGCCATTAAGCCACTTGAAGATCGCATTGTCGTTAAGGCAAGCGCTGCCGAGCAGACCACAGCATCTGGACTCGTAATCCCAGATACAGCTAAAGAGAAGCCACAGGAAGGCACTGTTGTTGCCGTAGGCCCAGGTCGTTTCGATGATGGCGTTCGCACACCAATGGATGTCAAAGTTGGCGACGTTGTTCTGTATAGCAAGTACGGCGGAACTGAAGTCAAGTACAACAACGAGGAGTACCTCGTTCTCTCAGCTCGCGATGTTCTAGCAATCATTGAAAAGAACTAGGTCCGCGCGCAATGGGAAAAACATTAAGTTTTGACGAGAACGCTCGCCGCTCCATGGAGCGCGGTGTCAATATTCTTGCTGACACCGTCAAAGTAACTCTTGGACCTAAGGGTCGCAATGTAGTTATTGCCAAGGGATACGGCGCGCCACTGATCACAAACGATGGCGTGACAATCGCCAAAGAGATCGAGCTAGAAAATCCAGCCGAAAATATGGGCGCACAGCTTGTTAAGCAAGTTGCTGAGAAGACAAACGATGTTGCCGGTGACGGAACAACAACAGCGACTGTCTTAGCTCAAGCAATGGTTCGCGAAGGACTTCGCAACCTCGCTGCGGGTGCACAACCAATGGATATCAAGTCTGGTATCGAAGCTGCTGTAAGAGCTATCTCTGATGAGTTGAAAAAGAATTCAACCCCAGTCTCAAATAAAGATCAGATCGCTGATGTCGCAACAATCTCAGCTCAGGACAAGGCTATTGGTGATCTCATCGCCGAAGCTATGGACAAGGTTGGCAAAGATGGCGTCATCACCGTTGAAGAATCTTCAACCACTGGCTTAGAACTCGATTTCACAGAGGGCATGCAATTCGATAAGGGTTATATCGATACTCATAATACTTTTGGCTGTTGTTTTTATAGGCCGTCTTTATATTCTCCAAGTCCTAATGCACAGTGAATATCTTCAGATTGCTGCAAAGCAAT
>CAIWXY010000171.1 GCA_903916775.1 uncultured Actinomycetes bacterium | reverse complement strand
GAATAAATGTTTCAACTCAAGAAGAAGAGTTGCCGGTCGACACGGCCTCATCAATCTTTATTACAAGCGGAATAGAAGTGGATCGCAATGAATTGCTTCCTATTGTGCTGACCAATTTCCGGCAACTCTATGAGATCTGGGAGAGCGGGGCAGATTTAAAGCCTCGCTATCGAGCCCTATCGTCAACCATTGGCCACGATGTCTCCATCAGTTTGCCAAGTGGCACGATTTTTGAGGGTCGAGCGATCAATATTGGCCCGCAGGGTGAATTAATTTTGGAATCTGGAGATCTGATTAGCGCCGGAGACATCACACACCTTCGCAGCATCTAACTAAACCCAGTAAACTTTGGGAGTGAATTTCCCAACTGTTGGCGTGATCGGCGCAGGCCAGCTAGCCCGCATGATGGTGCCACCAGCCATTGATTTGGGAATCAATCTCTCGCTCTTTGCAGCAAGTAGTGAAGATAGTGGTGCGCAAATTGCTAGCCATATCGTCGGTGACTATAAAGATGCTCACGCTCTCCTCGAATGGGCTAAGAGTTGTGATGTCGTCACTTTCGAACATGAGCAAGTACCCCGTGGTGTAATTACGGCGTTAGAAGCTGCAGGGGTGAGTGTCTATCCATCCTCACACGCCTTTGAATTTAGCCAAGACAAATTAGCGATGCGGGGCAAGATCAGCGAGCTTGGTCTACCCAATCCTGCATGGGAAATATATGACGGAGCAACGCCAACACTCACCTTCCCTCTCATGGCCAAAACAAGCACAGGCGGATACGACGGACGAGGCGTGTTTGTTATTGCAGATGAGAACGAACTAAAAGAGCTCCACGTGCGTATTGGCGCCCCGCTTTTGCTTGAGGAGAAACTCAATTTTGATTACGAGCTGGCAATCATGGTTGCGCGTTCACCACATGGACAGGCGGCCACGTGGGCGCCTACCCTGACGGTTCAGCGAGATGGCATATGCATTCAAACGATCACGCCAATTCCCGAGATCAGTGATGCACTAGCAACTGATGCTATTTCTACTGCACTTGCAATCGCGCAGGGAATCGATTTGGTTGGCGTCATGGCTGTCGAACTCTTTGTTGTAGACGGAAAATTAATAATCAACGAACTTGCGCTTCGTCCACATAATTCTGGTCATTGGAGCATCGAAGGATCTCGCACGAGTCAATTTGAGCAACACCTACGTGCTGTACTCAATCTTCCATTGGGCGATACCTCGCTCACCGCTCCATTTGCTGTGATGGGTAACGTTATCGGCATCGAAACCGATAAGGATGGCGACCTCTATCGGCCATATCGCCATCTAATGGCTCGCAATCCAGGCTTAAAAATTCATCAATACAAGAAGGAACTTCGACCAGGCCGAAAGGTGGGGCATGTAACCGCTTTGGGCTCAGAACTCCTAGAATTACGCACTGAAGTAGATCACGCAGTTGCCTATTTGAGCGGAGCAATCGATGAGTAACTCACAGAGCACGCTAGTCGCAATCGTTATGGGATCGGATTCCGATTGGCCCGTTATGCAGGATGCAGCCACCGTTCTTGATGAATGCGGAGTTATGTATGACGTCGATGTGATGAGTGCGCACCGCACACCTGATGAGATGTTGGCCTTCGCGCATGGCGCCGCCGACAAGGGTTACAAAGTTATTATCGCTGGCGCAGGAGGAGCGGCTCATCTTCCAGGAATGATTGCATCCGCAACTACACTGCCAGTAATTGGCGTGCCTGTCCCACTCAAAGTTCTCGACGGTATGGATTCACTTCTTTCAATTGTTCAGATGCCAGCTGGAATTCCTGTTGCAACGGTTGGAGTCGGCAATGCAAAGAATGCAGGTTTGCTCGCTGCTCGAATTCTAGGAACTCACAATGCCGAAGTTTCAACAAAGATTTCAGAGATGATGGAAGCTGCGCGCCTAGCATCACTCGAAAAAGGTAAGAAACTCAATGCACAACGAAACCATAAGACTGGTTTCTAATTTTTCTCTCTTTTACTAACTCAGAAGTGAAGTCTTTAGTTAGCGCGGCCTAACGCACGAACTTTCCAACCTGCCATCTGCCAGAGCTCGCGGTCGAGCGCGTTGCGACCATCAATAATGATCGGGCTATTAACAAGCGTGGCGGCCATAGCAGGGTCGATATCACGAAAGGCCTGCCACTCGGTCAGATGTAAAACAATATCTGCTTGTGCCAGACATTCATCAATAGATTGAGCAAAGGCGAGAGTAGGAAAACGTAGTTTGGCATTGTCCATTGCTTTGGGATCAAAAATTTCTACACTCGCGCCTGCAGCATGAATCTGTACAGCAATATCTAGCGCAGGGGAGTCGCGGACATCATCGCTATCTGGTTTAAATGCGGCGCCTAGAACTGCAACTTTTTTGCCGGCCAAATTATCGCCGAGTTCGCGTCGCACAAGATCAATCACACGGCTGCGAGCTCGCATATTGATTGAATCAATCTCGCGAAGAAATTCGAGTGCCTGGTCTGCGCCCAACTCCTGTGAACGAGCCATAAATGCTCGGATATCTTTAGGTAGGCAGCCACCTCCAAATCCGATACCCGCTTGCAAGAAGCGGCTACCGATGCGAGGGTCATATCCGATCGCCTTTGCCAAGACCGTTACATCTCCACCAGCTGCCTCGCAAATTTCGGCCATGGCATTGATAAAAGAAATCTTTGTTGCCAGGAATGAATTGGCTGCAACTTTCACCAATTCAGATGTTGGCAAATCGGCCACAACCCAAGGCACTTCTTCGGCAATATTCTTGGCGTAGACCGCACGCAAAATCTCTTCAGCTCTGCTGCTCGCAACGCCAACCACGAGTCGATTGGGATGCAACGTGTCTTGAACCGCAAAACCTTCACGCAAAAATTCAGGATTCCATGCCAGATCAACGTCAGGGTTAAGTGTGCGCAATCGATCACGTAACCTTGCGGCGCTGCCCACCGGTACGGTGGATTTGCCCACGACGAGTGAGCCAGGCTTAATTCGCAGCGCAATTGCCTCAATCGCGCCATCAACAAAACTCATATCCGCAGCTAAGCCATCTGTGACTTGTGGCGTGCCGACGCAAATGAAGTGGACATCGGCATCACTGATTGCATCGAAATTATCTGAGAATGTGAGGCGGCCGGTTGCTAGCTGTTCTTGAAGAAGTTCTTCTAGGCCGGGCTCGTAAAATGGGACTCTT
>CAIWXY010000170.1 GCA_903916775.1 uncultured Actinomycetes bacterium | reverse complement strand
GCGATTGATACCGAGCTGGGCCACTATGAGGCGAAATATTTAGAGTTCCGCAAACTGCAAGAACGTATTGTGGCCTTGAAGCGAGATGAAGCCACTCGTGAGGAAGAAGTCAGCAAGCTCAAGGAATTTTCAACCGCTTTCAACGCGATTTCTCCTCGAATTGAAGACTTGGGGGAGATTGAGAGTGAGCTTCTTCGTCTTGAGAGTGTCGATGAATTGCAGCAGGCTGTTTCGCAGTCACTCAATCTTCTCGACAATGAGGAGATTGTTCTTGCTTCCGTTTTGGCTGCTGCGAGCCGCCTGCTCCACCAAGCATCCGCTAAGGATCCTGAACTTGAAGCAATCGCGGTCAAATTTGCGGACGAGATTTTTGCGCTCAATGATTCAGTAAGCGCACTACAGAGATATCTCGCCAATCTGGATGCCGATCCGGGTAAGTTGGATTATCTCCAAAATCGCAAAGCGGCCATTAATTCGCTCATCAAAAAATATGGAATTGGTAGCGATCGAGCTGCGGCGTTCGCTGAAATTATTGATCGCGGAAATCGAATAAGCGATCGTTTGGCAGATTTAGAAGGCGGCAGTGCTCGCATCGATGAACTTACAAGGCAGGAGCTCCGTGATTTTTCGGAGCTCAAAAAATTTGCCAGCGGTTTGAGTGCGAAGCGCCAAGGTGCGGCGGCAGAAATTTCCAGGAAGGTCACCGAGGAACTTGCTGCACTCTCGATGCCTCATGCGCGAGTTGCATTCGAAGTAGCAACAAGTGATCCTGATGATTCAAAAAGTTATACAGTCTATGGAATTGATGAAGTTTCGATTGGATTTGCGAGTCACGAGGGTTCAGCGCTCTTACCGCTAGGCAAAAGTGCGAGTGGTGGCGAGTTGTCCAGAGTGATGCTTGCGATTGAAGTAGTGCTCGCTTCGAGCGCACTGCTTCCTACTTATGTCTTTGATGAAGTTGATGCGGGTGTTGGGGGAAAAGCGGCGATGGAGGTAGGGCGTCGTTTGGCAAAACTAGCTCAGGTGGCTCAAGTCATTGTCGTAACCCACCTGGCACAAGTAGCGGTGTGGGCAGATAGCCATCTGGTGGTAAAAAAGAGTGAAAGCGGCTCGGTGAGCAACTCCGACATTATGGTTTTGGGTACCGATGAGCGAAAAGTAGAGATTGCCCGCATGCTTTCCGGCCAAGAAAGCTCGCAAAGCGCGCAAGAACACGCCCAAGAGCTACTCGAACTGGTGGCTCTGGCTAATAAATAGCAGGAGACAGAACTGAATAGCACCCATGAGATGAAAAATAGGTACTAACGAGCGAAATAATGATAAGTTTGCGCTCCGTGACCAATACATCTTCAAAACACGTGACCAAGCATCTATTTGTAACCGGCGGAGTCGCCTCAAGTCTTGGTAAAGGACTCACGGCCTCAAGTCTTGGTCGACTATTGAGCTCGCGAGGTGTGCGAGTCACGATGCAGAAGCTGGATCCGTATATCAACGTTGATCCCGGCACGATGAACCCTTTCCAACACGGCGAAGTTTTTGTCACCGATGACGGGGCTGAGACGGATCTCGACGTTGGTCACTACGAGCGTTTCCTTGATCGCTCTCTCGAAGGCTTTGCAAATGTAACAACAGGTCAGGTTTATTCAAGCGTGATTGCGAAGGAGCGTCGCGGTGATTACCTGGGCGATACCGTCCAAGTAATCCCACACATCACAAATGAAATTAAGGAACGTATCCGCGCTATGGCCGGTCCAGACATCGACTTAGTTATCACCGAAGTTGGTGGCACTGTCGGAGATATCGAGTCACTTCCATTTCTTGAGGCCGCTCGCCAGATTCGCCAAGATGTGGGGCGCGAAAATGTCTTTTACCTTCACGTCTCACTTGTCCCATATATCGGTCCATCTGGCGAGTTGAAAACTAAGCCAACTCAGCACAGCGTTGCTGCATTGCGCGCAATTGGCATTGCTCCTGATGCAATTGTTATTAGATCAGATCGCGAAATTCCAGAGAATGTTAAACGCAAAATTTCAGCAATGTGCGATGTGGATTTTGAGGCAGTCGTTGCGGCGGTTGACGCACCTTCAATATACGACATCCCTAAGGTTCTCTATAGCGAAGGCTTGGATGGCTATGTTGTGAGGCGTCTAGGTCTTGAATGTGGCGATGTCGTATGGGGAGAGTGGAACGACCTACTCGAGCGTGTTCACCATCCAAAACATCAGGTAAAAATTGCACTTGTCGGTAAGTACATCGATCTACCCGACGCCTATCTTTCAGTGACAGAAGCGCTTCGCGCTGGCGGTTTCGCAAATGATGCCCGCGTGAATATTAAATGGGTACCAAGTGATGAGTGTGAAACACCAGAAGGCGCAGCAGCGCAACTGGCCGATGTCGATGCCATCTGCGTTCCGGGAGGATTTGGTGTTCGAGGAATTAGCGGAAAAGTTGGAGCGCTGGAATATGCGCGCGAACATAAGATTCCAACCCTTGGGCTTTGTCTTGGATTGCAATGCATGGTGATCGAAGCGGCACAAAACATGGCCGGACTCCCACTGGCGAGCTCAGCAGAATTCGACCCAAACACTCCGGATCCAGTGATTTCAACTATGGCGAGCCAAGAGGACATTGTTGCCGGCAAAGCTGATCTGGGTGGCAGCATGCGCCTGGGTCTATATCCAGCACAGTTAGCAGAGGACTCTGTAGTAGCGCAGACCTACGGATCAAACCTTATTCAAGAACGCCATCGCCATCGCTATGAAGTTAATAACGCGTACCGCGAAAAAATCGCAGCGACCGGGCTACGTTTCTCCGGACTTTCACCAGATGGTCATCTCGTTGAGTTTGTTGAGCTTCCACGTGAAATTCACCCGTTCTATGTGGGAACACAGGCGCACCCCGAGTTTCTTTCGCGTCCCACCAAAGCGCATCCACTATTTAGTGGCCTAGTAGCTGCAGCGATCAAAGCTAATGAAGGAAAGTAATTCAGCGCTACGTGAGTATCTGAATTTCCTTATTGTTGAACGGGCGCTTAGCTCACATACGCTGAGCGCTTACGAGCGCGATCTCCGTGGGTATATCTCTTTTCTCGAGGTTGGCAACCTGCAATTATTCGAATCAACCATGGAGAGCCTTGAAGCGTATGTTGCTTCGTTAAGAGCTCAAAAAAAATCAGAGAGCTCTATTGCCAGAGCCGTCGTTGCGATTCGTAACAGCATGGAATTTACGTACAAAGAAGCTGGACTCATTAATCCGATTAAAGAATTCAAACCTCCAAAAAGTGCAAAACGATTGCCAAAAGCGCTGAGTATTGCGGAAGTGACAGATCTGATTGATGCAACGTCACGTGGTGACGATCCAGTTTCGATTCGCAATCGCGCTATAGTCGAATTGCTTTATGCAACTGGCGCACGAATCTCGGAAATCGTGGATCTCAATCTCTCGGATATCTCTAAGATGGTTGGAGAAGAAGTGGTCTCCGTAAAACTTTCCGGTAAAGGTGGAAAAGACAGAATTGTCCCGGTCGGAAAATATGCCCAGACCGCGATAGATCAATATGTCGTGAGAATTCGTCCGATGACCGCTCTACGAAGCGAGAGTGCTTTATTTGTGAATTCGCGTGGATCTCGCTTAACTAGGCAGAGCATGTGGAAGGTAGTGGGAGATGCAGCGAAGAGCGCTGGCATTGATCATGTCGTTTCACCACATTCATTGCGACATAGCTTTGCCACACATTTGCTCGATGGCGGCGCCGATATTCGCGTAGTACAAGAATTGCTTGGGCATTCATCTGTTACAACTACGCAGATCTACACGCTGGTGACTATAGATAAATTGCGAGAGAGTTATGCAAGTGCGCACCCGCGAGCTCGAGAAATTTAATTACGTAAATATTTTCTGGGTGCATGGGAATTAGCGACCGCGAAGTCTGCGAGCGATAATGCTTTGATCGCCTTTAGCTTCAAGATCCGCGATAATGATTGCTAAAGATTCTCGAACTATGCGACCGCGATCAACGGCTAACCCAAGGTCACCTCGAAGTGCTAAGCGCGCCTGTTCAAGGTCATACAACTCTTCAGGTGAAAGATAAACGGTGATCTTTTCATCATGACGTTCGCGACCACTTGGGGAGCGATCGAATGTATTGACGCGACGACGTGGCGTAGTCCTGACGGCTGACTTTGTAGCCGAGTGGATAGGTGCCTGCGGTTGATCTTCTACTGGCGTTGGAGCTGCAGATGGAACTGCGCTCAGAGTTGTTGTCTGGCGAAAGAGCTCTTCGGCTCCAGGAAGACTGACGCGGCGACTCAATTGGCACCTCCACGAGAGATTAGTTCACGAGCAAGGCGACGATAGGAGAGAGCTCCAGAAGAGCTTGGAGCATAAGAGGTAATTGGTTCACCTTTCACGGTCGATTCTGAGAATCGCACAGTTCGAGCAATGATGGTGTCTAATAGCTCGTCGTGGAATTCCTTGTCGATGAGTTCGAGAACATCACGAGAGTGGCCAGTTTTACGATCAAACATCGTCGCCAAAATTCCATCAATACGTAGATGAGGATTTGTATGCTCTTGAATCTTGCCGATGGTCTCTTTCACCAGTGAGAGACCTAGGACTGCGAAGTATTCGCACTCCATTGGAATGAGCACTCCATCAGATGCTGTAAGTGCATTCACGGTCAATGTTCCAAGAGATGGTGAGCAGTCGATCAAGATATCGTCATAGAGCTCAAGGACAGGTGCAAGAATCTTGCGCAGCTTGTGTTCCTTGGCTATCTCAGTAACAAATGCAGCCTCGGCTGCAGCCAAGTCGCCATGGCCACGGATGAAATCAAGTCCAGGAACGTTTGATTTCAAAATGAAGTCGGTGACATTTGCGGTTGAATCATTGAGGAGATACCAGATCGAGCCGTACTGCTCTTTAATTTGAGAAGATTTAATGCCAAGGCCCGTAGTCATCGATGCTTGTGAATCGAAATCGATGAGGAGTACTCGGCGACCAAGTTCGGCGAGCGCAGCGCCTAGATTGATAGTCGTGGTGGTTTTACCTACGCCACCTTTTTGGTTAACGACCGAGATCACGCGAGCGCGAGCGGCAGCTGGCGCGGCTACTGGTGTTGAGAAATCAAGAGCTCTGCGACCGAGGATGACGGCGGTTGACGCCAGTTCTTCGTCTCGATTTGTCGACTTATCTTCCAAGCGAGAAACCTGTGAATTGATATTGGCCATGTCGGGACTTTAGAGGTGGCTCCTAACATCTGGCAAGCCCGGAAACATGAACTACAGACGCAGGTAACACGTGTACCTTTAGCGCGTGACTGAGCTAGGGGATGTCTCAACCGAGAACCCATCCGTTGAGGATGTGAGCGCAGCAGCTCTCATGTCAATAACCCCAGAGGAAGTTATTCCTGTAGAAGGTAGCGAAGGCGCATTTTCCGTCCATCTCTCTAATTTCGATGGCCCCTTCGACCTCTTGCTTCAGCTTATTTCTCGCCACAAAATGGATATCACTGAGGTTGCACTTGGTGTCGTAACAGATGATTTCATAGCCTATATACGGGCCCTAGAAGGCTCTGAGGCGGGTTGGGATCTAGATCAGACAACCGAATTCCTCGTTGTTGCTGCGACCCTGTTAGACCTCAAAGCGGCTCGTTTGCTGCCCTCTGGTGAAATTGAAGATGAGGGTGATCTTGCTCTCCTCGAGGCAAGAGATCTGCTCTTCGCTCGGCTCTTGCAGTATCGCGCCTTTAAGGAAATCGCAGCGATCTTCCATGGCCGTATTGATATCGCTGAGAAGTCATTCCCACGCCTGGTTGCGATGGAACCTCATTTCGCCCAACTCCTTCCTGAAGTCCTTATTGGCGTAGGGCCAGCGCGATTTGCCCAAATTGCCCAGCGCGCGATGACTCCGAAAGTGCCTCTGACGCTCTCGGTCGAACATATTCATCGGCCGTTGGTGAGCGTGACCGAAGAGGCCGCAAAGATGGTCGATCAGCTCCGCAAATCTGGCCGTTCCAGCTTTAGAACGCTGATTTCAGATGCTGATTCAACACTTGTTGTTGTGGCACGCTTCCTGGCGTTGCTGGAGCTCTATCGTGAGGGCGTATTGCGCTTTGAGCAAGTGATGGCTCTTGGAGAACTCCAGATTACATGGTCGGGTGAGGCTGATGGTGAAGTCCAGGTGAGCGACGAGTTCGATACCCCGCCTCAAACCGACTCGGATGGCAATCCAAAGGACGATTCTGAAATCAACCCTGAAACAAGTGAGGTCTAAATGTCTCAACCTGAACTTAACCAAGCCCTTGAGGCTATCTTGATGGTTGTCGATGAGCCTGTTACCGAATTGGTACTGGCCCAGATCACCGAGAAGCCGACAGAAGAGGTGATTGCGGCTCTCAAAGAGCTTGCAGCGGGATACGAAGAGCAGGGGCGCGGCTTCACTTTGCGTGAAATCGCTGGGGGATGGCGTTTCTACTCCCACCCAGATCAAGCTGCGATGGTCGAAAAATTTGTTTTAGATGGCCAACAATCTCGACTTACGCAGGCAGCGCTAGAAACCTTGGCTGTTATTGCCTATCGCCAGCCGGTCTCGCGTGCACGCGTCTCAGCCATTCGCGGCGTGAACGTTGAAGCGGTGATGAAGACGCTGCTGACTCGCGGTCTAGTCGAAGAGCGTGGAACCGAACCTGATTCTGGCGCCATTCTGTATGGCACAACGAGTTACTTTCTTGAGAAGATCGGCATTCGCAGCCTGGAAGACCTGCCTGCGCTCGCTCCATTCTTGCCTGATGTTGATGGGCTAGATGAAGTTCTCGCAACTCTCACCGAATAACGCCCGCCTATTAGCCAAACCTCAAGTGAGGGTTTATAGTTATGCCCTCGTGAGCTCACTGTGAGTACACAGATTTTTCTCTCCACGCCGAAAAGCCGTGATGAAAGGACTACACAATGGCGCTCATCCGCCTTCAGAAAGTTTTAGCGGACGCAGGTATCGCTAGCCGCAGAGCGAGTGAGCAATTGATCCTCGATGGCCGAGTGAGCGTAGATGGAATCCAGATTACAGAACTTGGTAGCAAGGTTGATCCAGAAATCTCTAAAGTTGAAGTTGATGGTGAGGCAATTGCAACTGTAAAGACTAAAGTTTACCTAGCATTCAATAAACCAATGGGCGTTTTGTCCACAATGTCAGACCCTGAAAACCGTCCAAATCTGGGTGATTATTTCAAGGATCGCAATGAGCGACTCTTTCACGTTGGCCGCCTCGATAAGGAGAGTGAAGGACTTATCCTTCTCACAAACGATGGCGATATGGCGCATCGAGCAACCCACCCTTCGTATGGGATGGTGAAGAAGTATTTGGTGGAGATCGAGGGGGTTCTTACTAAAGAGGAGCTCGCCGAAATTCTTAAGGGCATAGCTCTAGAGGATGGCCTCGCCCGAGCTCTGACTATAAAGACAATTCGTGAAGTCAACCCCAAGCATTCATGGGTAGAGATCACGATTCATGAAGGCCGGTACCACATCGTGCGACGCATCTTTGAACACTATGAGATTCCCGTGCTTCGATTGATACGTACGGATTTTGGTCCGATCACTCTTGGGGAGACCGGCGTCGGACGCTATCGCAAAATAAACGAAGTCGAGTTGGTAAAGCTCTTTACACTTTTAAAGATAAATCGATAATGAATTTTGCCTAAAAGTGATTTATTAATAATTAAATATAATGATCGCAGAAAATTAGTATTTTATCGACTTTATCACGCATAAAATTCGCGTAATTGTCGATAAAAAGCTATTAAATTGCACGTCTAAAAGGCATAAGATAAAAGTCGACATTATGCAGAACTAATAAATCAATAAACAGCTTAAAAGATAAAAATATTAAAAGTTTTTTAAGAAAATGAGCAGCGATAGGTGAGAGAGATTGGTTAGAGTATGGCTATGGGCGTAAGGGCGATACGAGGTGCGACGACGCTCGATACTGACACAAAAGAGAGTATGACCGAGGCCGTATGTGAGCTACTACTTGAGATTTTCGAGGCTAATCAGATTTCTCATGACGACCTCATCTCTCTTATCTTTACATCGACTCCCGACCTGGTGAGCACCTTCCCTGCGACGGCGGCTCGCACATTAAATCTGGGAGATGTCCCATTGATCTGCGCCGTAGAAGTGAGTGTGCCTGACACACTTAAAAAGACAGTCCGAGTCATGGTTCACGTTCAGTCCGAGAAGACCTTGGCCCAGATTAAGCATGTATACAAGCGTGGGGCAGTGGTTTTACGACAAGATTTAGCTCAATAGAGTCAGAAAAACCATGAAAATTAGAATTATTGGAGCCGGCCTGATCG
>CAIWXY010000169.1 GCA_903916775.1 uncultured Actinomycetes bacterium | reverse complement strand
TGCAATCTAGCGCCGCGAATTGTGCATTCAGTGCGGCTGTAACTCCAGCTGGGAGCGTTGCAACTGGCGCGCTCTTAGTTGCGACACCGCTCTTACTCTTAGTCGTTGTCGTTACGGAATTAACAGCGCTTGTTGTCGCGTTACCTGCACCTGATGCAAGCACCTGGCGGAATCGGAGTTCAGCAGTCTGACCGACTTCATTCACTACAGCTTGACCTGTAATGCCAGGAACAGAGATAACAATCTGCTGATTGGCACCTGTTCCTTGAGCCGAGACTGTGCTTTCAGAAACACCGAGTGAGTTAACACGTTCACGAATGATCGAGACCGCCGTGTTGATCGCTGCTGTAGTCACTTGCTCGCCAGCTTTTGGTGTGAGGGTAACGCTGGTACCGCCGCGCAGGTCGAGTCCTAGCTTTACCTTGTCGTTCTGGAAAAACGCCAGAGCGGAGAAGGCTAATAAGACCACGAACAAAATGGCGACTGTGCGTCCCGGCTTACCGGGCGCCTTAACTGACTTAGAAATGTTGGCAGACATAAGGCGCAAGTCTAGGCATCAAGGACGGGCATGTCGAAAATCCCGGGTGCTTGGGCGGGTTGCTTGAGCCCCAAGTGAGCCCATCCTGCGGAAGTTGCCACTCGACCCCGAGGCGTGCGAGCGATAAAGCCCATGCGCACCAGGAAAGGCTCAGCTAAGGATTCGATGGTTTCAGCCTCTTCGCCCACGCTCATAGCCAGTGTTGAGATGCCCACGGGACCACCATTAAACCTTCGTATTAAAATATCTAAAAGAGCCTTATCTAGTCGATCAAGTCCCACCTGATCCACCTCATACATAGTGAGCGCTGCCTGAGCGATCTCCCTTGTGACGATTCCCTGACCATGGACTTGGGCATAATCCCGCACTCGTCGAAGTAACCGATTTGCAACACGAGGTGTTCCACGAGAGCGCGAACCTAACTCTTCCACTGCCCCCTTATCGATTGGGACTTCTAGGAGTGAAGCACTTCTGGAAACGATAGTTCCGAGATCTTCGTCGGCATAGAAATCTAATTGCGCCGTGAATCCGAATCGATCGCGGAGTGGACTTGGCAATAATCCAGCACGAGTTGTGGCACCAACCAGCGTGAAGTGAGGCAGATTGAGTGGGATAGCAGTTGCTCCCGCTCCTTTTCCAACAATCACATCAACTCGAAAATCCTCCATAGCTAGATAGAGCATTTCTTCTGCCGGTCTAGACATGCGATGAATCTCATCGAGAAAGAGGATCTCCCCCTCAACCAAAGAGGAGAGAATTGCAGCAAGATCTCCAGCATGTTGAATAGCTGGACCGCTGGTTATTCTGATTGGTGCGTTCATCTCACTTGCGATGATCATTGCAAGAGTTGTCTTTCCCAGTCCTGGTGGGCCAGAAAGAAGAATGTGATCTGCCGGAGAATTTCTTGAACGTGCAGCGCTTAACAGCAGATCGATCTGGCCGGCGACGCGTTCTTGCCCGATAAAATCCTTGAGACTCTTTGGGCGAAGCGCTAACTCGGAAACTCGCTCATTCTCATCGGCACCTGAGTCCATTAAGAACTCACTCATGAGTGAGCACTCGATGCTAAGGCTGCACGGAGCAGATCAGGTAGTGGAGCATTTGCTGGTTCGGTTACATCACTTGCGACGAGGTCGATTCGCGCATTCGCATCGCGAGCTGTGAATCCAAGTCCAACGAGTGCGAGAAGCAACTGATCACGCCATGGTTGGGCAGAACGAGGAGCTTTCACTGAAGTAGACGCAAAGCCCGCAACCTTATCTTTAAGCTCTAAGACAACTCGCTGTGCGCCCTTCTTGCCTAGGCCTGGAATACGCTCTAGAGCAGCGGCATCTTCATTCGCAATAGCGTGTGTAAGTTCTGCGGGGTCATAGACACCAAGTGCGGATTGAGCGACCTTTGGACCAATTCCTGACACGCTTTGAAGTAACTCAAAAATCTCTCGAGATTGCATCGACTCGAATCCGTACAACGTCATCGCATCTTCACGGACCACAAGAGTCGTCGCAACCGTTATCGTCGCACCAATCTGAGCGCCAGCAAGAACTCGAGTATTGGCAAACACGAGATAGCCCACTCCCCCTACATCAATGACGAGTGAGGAGGTTCCGATACTTTGGACAGTTCCCGTAAGTGAAGCAATCATGAGGTTGCCACCTTCTTGAGAAGAGAAATTCGCTTCTTCTCGTTAGCTGCCGCAAGGGCTAATTTGTTATCCGCGCTTCCGCGCCAATGGTGGCAAATTGCAAGGGCTAACGCATCGGTACTATCCACTGGCTTTGGGATTTCGCTAAGGCGCAATAATTTTTGAACCATCAGAGCGATTTGTTTCTTGTCAGCTCTACCGGAACCAGTCACGGCTGCTTTCACTTGCGTAGGAGTGTGCATCACAACTGGAATCCCTGCCTTTGCGGCTAGGAGAAGAGCAACGCCTGCTGCCTGACCGGTCGCCATTGCGGTTCTTACGTTGAGTTGAGAGAAAACTCTTTCAACCGCAATAACATCGGGAGAAGTTTTTTCAATCCACGACTTTAACTCTGTCTCTAATTCGAGAAGCCGATGTTCCAGCGACGCTGCTGGGTCAGTTTGAATCACACCGACTCCCACCATCGTTAGCACTTTTGACCCTTGCGGGGAGCTGTTTTCGACAACACCCACGCCGCAACGCGTGAGTCCTGGGTCAACTCCAAGCACTCTCATGAAAGGGAGTGTATTACTTGCAGCGCCAATTACTCAGTAATACTGGCCATTACCTCATCAGAAACGTCAAAGTTGCCATAGACGTTCTGAACGTCATCGAGTTCTTCAATTGCATCGATCAGATTGAAAACCTTG
>CAIWXY010000168.1 GCA_903916775.1 uncultured Actinomycetes bacterium | reverse complement strand
TCGATATCAATGAAGAGAGCCACGATGTGTTCGATTCGCTGCCTGACTCGGACCCACAAAAGTCGATCTATGCCGTCTATTTCTGGCTAGGTTGGCTACAGGAGAGCCTGCTGGAGTTGCTGACTCAATAAATAAGTAACTAAGCGAGTAGCCTTAGCCTGTGTCCGATAGCAAAAATACAAGCGCGCCAATTGGCGTCTTTGATTCTGGGGTCGGCGGATTGACGGTTGCTCGCGCAATTATTGATCAGCTCCCCGGCGAATCAATTATGTATGTAGGCGATACAGCCCGTGGCCCGTATGGCCCTAGACCGCTAGCCGAAGTTCGCGCATTTTCTCTTGAAATTATGGATGAGCTGGTAGCAGCTGGAGTTAAAGCAATCGTAATTGCATGCAATACGGCGAGCTCTGCGATGCTCCGCGATGCTCGCGAGCGCTATGACATTCCAGTGATCGAAGTAATCCAGCCGGCTGCTCGCCGCGCCGTCTCAGCCACCAGAAGTGGCAAAGTCGGAGTGATAGGCACAACTGCAACAATCGAGAGCGGGGCTTATCTCGATGCATTTGCAGCGGCTCCACAACTGACAATCACATCTATTGCTGCGCCACGTTTCGTCGAATTTGTGGAGCGGGGCGAAACATCAGGCAAAGAGATCACTGATCTTGCACATCAATACCTGCAACCACTTATTGATGCTGATGTCGACACATTGGTCTTGGGATGTACGCATTACCCGCTCCTTACAGGCGTGATCTCTTATGTCATGGGCGATCAGGTCTCGCTCGTCTCAAGCGCCGAAGAAACTGCCAAGGATTTGTATCGCGCACTTGTCGAAAAAGATTTACTCAACACTGATGGCAAGCCAGTGCATCAATTCATTGCTACTGGCGATGCCCAAAGTTTTGCCCAACTAGCCCGAAGATTTTTGGGGCCAGAAGTCACCGAAGTACGAAAGGGAATTACCGAATGAGTTCACGTCACGATGGCCGGAAAGCAGATTCACTTCGCGAGATAAAAATTACTCGCAACTGGCTTGATAACGCAGAAGGATCGGTACTCGTTGAGTTCGGAAAGACCCGCGTGCTCTGCGTAGCATCATTTACCCCTGGAGTTCCTCGTTGGTTGGTCGGCAAGGGTGAAGGTTGGGTTACAAGTGAATACGCAATGTTGCCGCGAGCTACGCACACACGCTCTGATCGCGAGAGCGTTAAAGGCAAGCTCGGTGGTCGCACCCAGGAGATTTCACGCTTAATCGGACGTTCACTGCGAGCAATCGTTGATACAAAAGCGCTGGGCGAAAACACAATCGTGATCGACTGTGATGTTCTTCAGGCCGATGGCGGAACTCGAACAGCGGCAATTACTGGCGCTTACGTGGCACTCGCTGATGCAATCTCTTGGGCCAAAAAACAAGGCCATGTCCTTGAGGGTCGTACACCCCTTCGCGATTCCGTCGCTGCAGTAAGCGTTGGAATTATCAAGGGTGTTCCGATGCTTGATCTTGCATATGTCGAAGATGTTGATGCTGATACAGATATGAATATTGTCTGCACGGGTTCTGGAAACTTTGTCGAGGTCCAGGGAACTGCTGAAGGCGTGCCATTTGATCGCATGCTACTTAACCAATTGCTCGATCTTGGCGTAGCTGGTTGCGCAGAGCTGACCGCCATCCAAAAAGCGGCTCTGGCCTAATTCGTACTCAGCTTTCATATGGAAAAGAAAAAGCAGCTAGTCCTTGCGACTCAAAATTTAGGCAAGATCAAAGAGTTTGAGCGCTTGCTAAAAAGTGCCAATCTCGAGATCGAAGTTTTAGGGCTTAAGGATTTTCCGGATATGCCCGATGTTGAAGAAACAGGCAGCACCTTTGCCGAGAACTCACTGCTGAAAGCTCGAGCTATTGCGCAGTTCACGGGACTGCCTGCACTGGCAGATGACAGCGGACTCTGCGTGGATGCGCTTGGGGGAGATCCGGGCATTTACTCCGCGAGGTGGTCTGGCGTTCATGGTGATGACCAAGCAAATACTGCCAAAGTTCTTGCCCAACTGCGCGAACTCGACGCAGCATCCCAACTCGGTCGGGTTGATCGATCTGCCCGATTTGTCTGCTCTGTTGCGCTTGTATTTCCGGCTAATCGCCCACACCAGGGTCGCGAGATCGTTCACGAGGCGGATATCGCAGGGGAGATCATTGACGAGCCGATCGGCACGAATGGTTTTGGCTACGATCCAATCTTTAGGCCAAATGGTTATGAGCTAACGACGGCTCAGATGGATTCGCAGACCAAAGACCGAATCAGCCATCGCGGCCAGGCGCTAGCGAAGATTTTGCCGCAAATCCAAGAACTCATCTAAGGTACTATTTTCGCTATTCCCAGCGTTCTTGCACGTACAATTTCGCGATAGAACACCGAATCTTTAGGAGAGCACCTGTGGCAGTAAAAAAGAGCGCGGCTAAGAAAACCGCCAAGAAAGCTCCTGCTAAAAAAGCGGCAGCAAAAAAAGTTGTAGCTAAAAAGGCAGTAGCCAAGAAAGCTGTTGCAAAAAAGAGCGCGGCAAAGAAAGTAGCAGCCAAGAAGGCTCCTGTTAAGAAGGCTGTTGCAAAAAAGAGCACCGTCAAGAAGTCTGCAACCAAGAAGTCTGCAACCAAGAAAGCTACCGCTAAGAAGGCTGTTGCTAAAAAGAGCGTTGCAGTTTCGAGTGATGCTCGCATTGTTATTCCACCAGTCCCATCGACGGGTGCGCGCACAACAACAGTAACCTCAGTTTCAACAACTCCTGCTCCAAAAGCTGTTACAGCAACTCCTGCAGCGCCAAGCACAATTCCTTCACAACCAGTTGTTCGCGATGGCAATTCGCGTTCATCTGCACGGGTTGTCTTCGCAGTAATCGTGGGCGTCGTTCTCCTCGCTCTGATTGTTGTTGCTCGCAACCACAACTCATCTAGCAGCACATCAGCTACATCGTCAGCTTCAGCAAGCCCATCTACTTCTGCTACTGCGGCAAGCACACAGAGTGCGGCTTCATCAACATCAGCTGCGCCAGCAACATCGGCTCCAGCTTCTGCAGTCGCAACTTCGACCACAGCTGCAGCAGCTACTGACCTAGCTCCTGTTGGGATCGTTGCGCACTACACATCAACCGGTGCGACAATTTTCTGGGCTGCGCCATCAGGTGCTCAGGGCTTGACTAGCTATAACGTCGAGATTGCTTCAAATGGCGGTGCGTTTAAGTTAATCGCAACTGTTCCTTCGACGCAGCTCTCACTCAACATCACAAAGGGTTCTGCATCAGGTTGGGATTCATTTAAGGTTTCTGCTGTGTATTCAGATGGAAGCGTTGTTGCTGGGAAGGTCTTCGGACTTCCTGGCCAGTACTCCTAGTATCTGACCCGAATAAGAGGCCAGTACTCCTAGTATCTGACCTAGTGAAATTGCCCCCAGAGAAATCTGGGGGCTTTTTTATGGGAACTTCAGGATGCGGCGCCAGCTACTTGCCGCTTAAAGCGGAGATAATGGCATCAACATAGACGGTGCTTCCTTGGTCACTCAGATGTACGCCATCAGGTCCAAAATATTCTGGATGGCCATCAGAGATCGCGTTCCAGTCCACCAGAGTTGCATTCGGGTAACTGGCGATAACTTCTTTGATAATTCGATCATTATCAAGGCGATATGTTCGCGGAACCGCAGTATTGACCACCACCATTTTTGGTTGGTCTTTGAGTAGATTAAAAAGCGTGGTGACATCATCGCTGGTTAGATGATTGTTATTTCCCAGATCTAAGACCACAGGATCGTGTTCAAGCCCGGGCTTATCCTGCTCGACAACTTGGATCAGTTCACCGATTTGTCGTCCCACCCGGGCGTTGATCTCAGCGAGTGTGTAGTGAGCTGCAAGTTTGGTCTTTGAACCAAGAATGATCGAATCACCCGTAACCCACAGTCCAGATACGGATTTGCTCCCACCGTGAGCGAGCACTGTTTGTTCGCTAGTTAAGTTGTTGATGAGGTTAGCGTGATCTCGATGCTCTGCAAAAAGTGAGCCAGCGATCACTAGGCCCACAAGAACAAGGGGAGTGGTGGTGAGTAAGGCGCGTTCTCGACGTTGCACACTTTTGCGTCGATAGCGACGACCACGTATCCAGTTGGCTAGCGCTCCTCGTCGAATAGGCACTTCAATAAAGCGCAGTGAAATATCAGCTAGCGCAATAACCAGCAGTACGCGGGCAATATCAATGGCCCAGGTCTTACCTGCCAGATCCGCTGTGGGACGTGTTACTTGAAAAATAACCCAGTGCCACAAATAAATGGCGTAGGAGCGTTGACCAATCCAGAGAAGAGGTTTTGAGCCGATGAGAGGTGCAAAGCGTGAAGCAGGATGAACGAGCGAG
>CAIWXY010000167.1 GCA_903916775.1 uncultured Actinomycetes bacterium | reverse complement strand
TTTAGAGATATAGAGCTAGAAGAGGAAGTCCTCAAACTCACTCGCACTCTTGGAATCGGTGCCCAATTTGGCGGCAAGTACTTCTGCCACGATGTCCGGGTAGTTCGCCTGCCTCGCCATGGCGCTTCACTTCCTATTGCGATCGCAGTCTCGTGCTCAGCTGACCGCCAGGCCAAGGGCAAGATCACCAAAGAGGGAGTCTTCCTTGAAAAGCTCGAACGCGAGCCCGCACATTTCTTGCCAGAGACCACCGATGAGCACCTACAAGGCGAGGCGGTTCAGATTGATCTCAATGCGCCAATGGCCGAGGTCCTAGCGACTCTCTCCAAATACCCGATCAAGACGCGAGTAGAACTCAATGGCACTTTGATCGTCGCCCGAGATTTGGCGCATGCCAAATTAAAAGAGCTCGTGGATGCCGGCCAACCATTGCCTCAATATTTTAAGGATCACGCCGTCTACTACGCAGGCCCTGCAAAAACTCCAGAGGGCTATGCCTCAGGTTCCTTCGGTCCGACAACCGCTGGTCGCATGGATTCTTATGTCGAGCAGTTCCAATCCCTCGGCGGTTCAATGATTATGTTGGCAAAGGGCAATCGCTCCAAGCAGGTGACTGACTCATGTAAGGCTCATGGCGGCTTCTACCTTGGTTCGATTGGCGGCCCGGCTGCTCGCCTGGCTCAGGATTGCATCAAGAAGGTCGAAGTACTGGATTATCCAGAGTTGGGAATGGAAGCGGTCTGGAAGATTGAGGTCGAGAACTTCCCTGCCTTCATCGTGGTCGACGACAAGGGAAATGATTTCTTTGCTGAAACAAGTAAGCCAATCATGATCGGCTCTAGACCTAACTAAATCTAATTAGACCAAACTAGAAGTTAGTAGTTACCGGCCCAGTGCTCTCGAGCTAGCGCCTTGCATGGGGTTCCGTAACGGATGTAGATGTAACGGATTCCCCATTTAATCTGAGTGACCGGATTGGTGCGCCAATCTGTTGCGACGACATCCATCTTGTCAGCTGGCATGGCTTGGGCAATACCTGTCGCGCCGCTGTAATAGTTATGAGCCTGATAGTTCCAGTGACTCTCTCCGCCCCACAAAGCGTTAAGGCATGAGACCTGCGCACTAGACCAGTGGTAAGTCGTTCCGATGAGTTGGTCAGCAACCTGTTGGGCGCCACTTGGAGTCTTGGCCAATTGAACTTGGCGAGCCTCCAGCGAGACCAAGGCCATTTCGCTGGCATCAGCAGCAGCGCCATCGCCCAAACTGACCGCGCCAGACTCGATGGTCAGGGCAGCAGATGGAGTGAGTGGGGCTGAAACCGAAACTACATGGGTGTTATTTGGGATTGCGACCTCTTGGCCAAAGCTTGTCTGGGCATAGGTGGTATTGATTGATGCAAAAATGGTGAAGGCGAAAGCTGCGCCCAGGGAAAGTACTCGTCGATTGAACGCTCTTGAATGACGCTTCATCTGGCCGAACCCTCCCTTCCTTCTAGCTACCAGCAGACCTGGTTACAGATCTTGCTCTCGTTTTACTCTCGCCAACCACCTTCGGGTGATTGATCAGGGTTAGAGAGTTACAGAGAGATGAACAAGGGGCAAATTAGGACCCGCGTAAGTCGGAAAAAAAATTTAATTCACAGAAAAGTGCAAAATTAAAAGTGCAGGTCAATACGTATAGAATCCGAAATGTCCGAAATGTCCGCACGAGGCCAAAAGCAGTATAAAATAATGCTTTAACGCAATTTTCTAATACGTATTAAAAATTGCTAGTGAGCCCCTAGGCAGTGAAATTGAGTGGCTCTTCCAACATTTCAGTGACTAGTGCCGCGATTGGCGAGCGCTCGGAACGAGTCAGCGTTACGTGGGCAAAAAGTGGGTGCCCCTTAAGAGATTCCACGACGGCAACGACTCCGTCATGGCGTCCCACCCGCAAGTTATCGCGCTGGGCAATGTCGTGAGTGAGAACAACGCGCGAACCTTGACCGATTCGAGAGAGAACGGTGAGCAGAACACCCCGCTCTAACGACTGTGCTTCATCGACGATGACAAAAGAGTCGTGGAGGGAGCGACCTCGGATGTGAGTGAGTGGCAGTACCTCGATCAATCCACGATCAATAATCTCATCGATGACGGTCTGGCTCACCAGTGCGCCTAAAGTATCGAACACTGCTTGGGCCCAAGGCGACATCTTCTCGTTCTCACTGCCAGGGAGGTAGCCGAGCTCTTGACCGCCGACAGCATAGAGCGGACGGAAGATCACAACTTTCTTATGGTGGCGGCGTTCCAAGACTGCTTCGAGTCCAGCGCATAGTGCGATAGCTGATTTACCTGTTCCGGCACGACCGCCAAGTGAGACGATGCCAATCTCGTTGTCGAGCAAAATATCTAGAGCAACTCTTTGTTCTGCGCTACGACCATGAAGACCAAATGCTGTGCGATCTCCACGGACCAAAGTGATCTTCTTGTCAGGAGTAACCCGAGCTAGCGCGCTTCCTTTTTCGGAGTGGAGCACAATTCCGGTGTGGCACGGATTCTCTTTGCCGAGAGCGTGCTCGACTCGATCACCTTCATACAAAGAATCGATGACCGAACCCGGTACATCAGCCTCAATCATTCCTGTCCAGCCGGAGGTTGCTGCCAACTCGTGGCGATACTCCTCGGCAGTTACACCCAAGGACGAAGCTTTTACTCTCAGCGGTAGATCCTTGGTCACAAGCACAACGTCGCGAGATTCGCGCATCAAGTTGTGCGCGATAGCCAGGATACGAGTGTCATTAGATGAGTCGCGAAGAAAGCCGCTTGGAAGCTTCGAGGTATCTGAGTGGTTGAGCTCTACCCGGACTGTTCCGCCAGCCTCATTAATGACAATGGCTTCATCCAGGCGGCCATTGTGAATACGTAAATCATCGAGACTGCGTAGCGCCTGGCGAGCGAAGAAACCCAGCTCTGGGTGGTCGCGTTTAGTCTCGAGTTCGGAGATCACCGTTATCGGGATGATCACCTCGTGCTCGTCAAAGCGAGCTAACGCGGTTGGATCTGCAAGAAGGACGCTGGTATCGAGGACGTAAATCTTGGGTGCCATATCGCAAACCTAAAACTCGCCCGACCCCGTTGTTCGGCGACACGCGGGGCGACAAAGTTACATTCAGGTGACTTTCTCAATGGTTTCTAGCGCTTACTAGGGCTTGCTAGTGCTTACTAGCGGCCGAATCGGCGGTGGCGCTGGGCATACGCGCGAAGCGCTCTCAGAAAATCCACCCGCCTAAAGTCTGGCCAATACGCTTCACAGAAATAGAACTCGGAGTGCGCAGATTGCCATAGAAGAAATCCCGACAACCGCTGCTCCCCCGAGGTTCTGATGACGAGTTCAGGATCTGGGATTCCAGCTGTATAAAGATGCTTACTAATTTCATCAACACTCAAACCTTCGGCAATCTGGTCAGCAGATTCTCCGTGAGCGATTCCATCTTTAATGTAGTTGCGCACAGCATCGACGATTTCGCGGCGTCCGCCATAACCGATCGCAACATTGACCACACTCGCAGCTCGGCCTTTGCTACGACTTTCGATCCCTTGCAACTTATCCTGCAGCCACAGCGGCAGGAGCTCTAAGGCACCTAAAGGTTTAATCTCCCAGCGACCCAACTCATCTAGGCGATCAACTGCAGATGCGATGATCCGTAAGAGCGCATCGAGTTCGGATGGATCGCGGTTGAGATTATCCGTGGATAGCAACCATAGGGTGATGATGGTGACGTCAGCTTCCGCACACCAATCCAAAAGCTCCACAATTTTTTCGGCACCGGCACGATGTCCAGCTTCAGCACTTATGCCGTAGTTTGATTTTGCCCATCGGCGATTGCCATCCAAAATAACGCCGACGTGATGCGGCGTCTGGGTGAAGTCGAGTTGAGAGAGAAGTCTTCGCTCGTAGAGTGGATAGAGCAGTGCCTTAATTGCCGACTTGATTCCAGATTTGATTGACCTCACGAGGCCACCTTGGGTTTTCACCGCTTCAGGAAATCAGCCGTTGCCTTCTTCTCGGCTACAAAAGATGCGATTGGCAATGTGCCAGCTGCGATGTAAATCAGAGTAGTGAAGAGGTTTTTGCGAGCCTTAAGGCTGTACTCAAAGGCGCTGAGAACGTAGAGCGGGTAGGTGAATCCATGAATAATTGCGATAGCGACAAAAGGCCATGCTTTATTGTGGAAGAAGATATTGGCCGGTACCGCTACAAACCACAGAAGTAGGGACCAGCAACCTGACCAGAGAGCCATAAATTTGTAGCGTTGGAGAGCACCCTCAAGGCCTTTTTTCATTTCTTTATCCTACCTACCCCTGTCAATATGGTTAATCTCATCGGCGCGTGCATATTGGGCCGCTAGTGCTTCTTTCTCCGCGCTCTCACGATTACTTCGCTTGGCAATAATTGGCGCGCAGAGCGTCAGGATCGCCATGAACCACCAGATGACAACGTACGAAATATGTTGCCAATAGAAACCCGAAATCGATTGAACAAGTACTGGGTCAGGAATT
>CAIWXY010000166.1 GCA_903916775.1 uncultured Actinomycetes bacterium | reverse complement strand
CTTTAACTAGCTCGGCAATTTTAAGAGCGAGGTTGTCTGGGTTTACTTGGTAAGGAAGTTCGGTTACTACCAAACAAGTGCGCTTATTAATCTCTTCGATCTCAACAACAGCGCGCATCGTGATTGATCCACGACCTGTGCGATACGCAGATTCGATTCCTTGGCGACCAACAATGAGTGCTTTTGTTGGGAAGTCAGGACCTTTAACAATTGTGAGAAGTTTTTCGAGCGTCTGCTCAGGTGTGGCATCTGGGTTTTCCAGTGCCCACGCTGTGGCAGCAATTATTTCGGTGAGGTTGTGTGGTGGAATGTTTGTTGCCATTCCAACTGCAATACCTGCAGAACCATTAACGAGAAGATTTGGGAAACGGCTTGGCAGAACTGTTGGCTCTTGTGAGCGACCGTCGTAGTTAGGGATGAAATCGACGGTATCTTCATCGATATCGCGCATCATCTCCATAGCCAGAGCTGCGAGTTTTGCTTCGGTGTAACGCATCGCTGCAGCCGGGTCGTTTCCTGGGCTACCGAAGTTACCGTTACCGTCGATCAACGGATAACGAAGTGACCAGAACTGAGCCAAACGCACTACGGCGTCGTAAATAGCTGTGTCGCCGTGTGGGTGGTAGTTACCCATAACGTCACCGACGATACGAGAAGATTTGTAATAGCCCTTATCTGGACGATAACCGGCATCGAACATCGCATAGAGAACACGGCGATGAACTGGCTTAAGACCATCGCGAACATCTGGCAACGCGCGACCGACAATGACTGACATTGCATAGTCGAGATAGCTGCGCGCCATCTCTACTTGAAGATCTACTGTTTCGATCTTCTCCGTGGCCATACCTTCTTGAAAACGATCGTCCATTAGATATCCAAAAACCTTACATCTTTAGCGTTGCGTTGAATGAAGTTTCGGCGAAGTTCCACATCTTCACCCATAAGAACCGAGAAGAGATCATCGGCAGCTGCTGCATCATCGATAGTTACTTTGATGAGAACGCGGTGTGATGGATCCATTGTTGTATCCCACAACTCCTTGGCTGGCATCTCACCCAAACCTTTGAAGCGCTGAATACCATCTTCTTTCGGAAGGCGCTTTCCTGCTTCTAGGCCGAGTTTGATAAAGCCATCGCGTTCGCGATCACTAAATGCATATTGCACTGGCTCCTTGCCGCCCCACTTGAGTTTGTAGAGCGGTGGTTGTGCAAAATAGACATATCCGTTTTCGATCAACGGACGCATGAAACGGAAGAGAAGTGTGAGGAGCAGCGTGCGAATGTGTTGTCCGTCGACATCAGCGTCGGCCATCAAAATAATCTTGTGATAACGAAGTTTGGCTGCATCGAACTCATCGTGGATACCTGTGCCAAGAGCAGTGATCAAAGCCTGGACTTCGTTGTTTTGCAGAACGCGATCAATACGTGCTTTCTCGACGTTAAGGATTTTTCCGCGGATTGGTAGCACTGCTTGATAACGAGAGTCGCGTCCACCTTTTGTGGAACCGCCTGCAGAGTCACCTTCGACGATATAAAGCTCGCACTTTTCTGGTTCGGTCCATTGGCAATCTGCGAGCTTGCCTGGCATTCCACGTCCTTCAAGCAGACCTTTGCGAGAGCGGCTTAAATCGCGGGCTTTGCGGGCTGCCACACGTGCGGCCGCTGCATCAATGCTCTTGCGAACAATGTCTTTTCCTTCGCCAGGATTTTTTTCAAACCATGCTGTGAGGAATTCATTCATTGCCTTTTGAGTAAATGATTTTGCTTCAGTGTTACCAAGTTTTGTTTTTGTCTGGCCTTCAAATTGTGGTTCGCCAATTTTGATAGAGACGATCGCAGTCAATCCTTCGCGAACATCATCACCAGTAAGGCGGTCTTCCTTCTTTTTAATAAAGCCCCACTCTTCGCCGAATTTATTGACGATAGAGGTAAGAGCTGTACGGAAACCTTCTTCATGTGTTCCACCTTCGCCAGTATTGATTGTGTTAGCGAATGTATAGACACTCTCAGAAAATCCAGTGTTCCATTGCATCGCTACTTCAAGCGACATCTTCTGGACTTTATCTTCGGCCTCAAAAGCAATAATTGTTTTGTGTTGCTCACCTTTTGAAAGATTGAGGTGGCGCACGAAATCAACAATGCCGCCTTCGAAGTGATACGTGGCAGCGAGCGCATTTCCGTTTTCATCCACACGACCCGGACGTTCATCGATCAATGTGATGGTCAAACCTTTATTAAGAAAAGCCATCTCGCGAAAACGAGTTGAGAGAGTCTCATAACTAAAATCAGTTGTTTCAAAAATTTCTGCCGATGGCCAGAAGGTAACTGTTGTTCCTGTATCGGTAGCTGCATCACCTTTACGAACAGGTGCTTGTGGAACTCCGAGTTTGTACTCTTGATACCAATGTGAACCATCACGCTTCACATCAACAGAGAGATCTGTTGAGAGCGCATTCACAACTGAGATACCTACGCCGTGCAAACCACCAGAGACCGAGTAACCACCATCTCCAAATTTTCCGCCGGCGTGGAGAACTGTAAGAACGATTTCGAGCGCTGGGCGTTTTTCGATTGGGTGAAGATCAACTGGAATTCCGCGACCGTTATCGACAACCCGCACCGCTCCGTCGGCCATCAGGGTCACATTGATCTCGTTGCAATATCCAGCCAGTGCTTCATCGACAGAGTTATCTACGACTTCATAGACGAGGTGGTGCAGGCCGCGCTCACCGGTAGAGCCGATATACATACCTGGGCGCTTGCGAACAGCATCGAGACCTTCAAGAACGGTGATATTGCTAGCGTTATATGAAGTCTCGGGCATTAACTCGGGCTCCCTCTCTTGATAGGTGTTCAACCGCTGCGAGTCTCTAACCGCCTCAAATGGCCGTACAAGGCGATTTAGATCTCGTTAGGGCTTTATCCTAGTCATAACCAGACGCCAGAACCAGCCAAAAAAGCCGTCAGATTCTCATCTGGGGCGATTTGAGAGAGAAGTTGTAGGTGGCTACTGCAATTGGGGTTAAATCTGCCCTATCACAAAGCTAGCTGTGGATATCAACCGTATGTGTCTCTCGGGCCTCGGGCATTTTTAATCGAGCGAATTCCTTTTTTCCAGCTTGGGGCCTCGGGGCCGATTACCGCGATCTCCTCAACCAGCGCGCCTGGCGCTGATTGAGAGATTGTCTTTAAAAGCTGGCTGGCGATCAGGGACATCTGGGTAGCCCAGGCTGTCGAAGTCGTTTGGATCGTGAGCAACCCATCCACCAGTGAGACTGGGGTGGCATGGGTGGCAATCTCGGCGCCAACCACGGTTTTCCACTCTGTGAAGAGGGTGCCTTCGGCGATGCCTTGGCGCCAGTCGCGGGTGGCAACTAGCTCGCTCAGGACTGATTCGAGTTTTTGTGGATCATCCACCCGGGTGCGGGTCTCTTCGGCGCCTTGGTTCTTGCTTTTGCGAGAGTTGCTCCGCCACATTTTGTAGAGCTCACGAGCGAAATCCTTCTTTGGCTCATTACCTGAGGTGGTACTCATGAAGCTGCTCCGGCTGCGGGTTTGATGGCGCCGTTTTTCACTAAGTAGGTAGTGCCTGTCAGCTCCGGTGGGAGGTCAGAACCAACAGCCACTGTGATGAAGGTCTGCTCTGCTGAATTAGCCAGTGCCACTAGTTGGTCACGGCGTTCCTCATCCAACTCTGAAAAAACATCATCCAAAATTAAAACTGGGGATGCGCCTTCGTTTTGAAGAAGTTGGTACGACGCTAATTTGAGAGACAAAGCGATCGACCATGATTCTCCATGGCTTGCATAACCCTTCACCAAATGATCACCGAGGTGCAAAAGCAAATCATCGCGATGCGGTCCAACCAATGTGAGTCCGCGTTCCATCTCTTGATTTTTTATCTCTGCCATTTTTGCAAGAATAATGTCGGAGTTTGATTCTGGGCTAGACGTTGCGCCTTCGATACTCGATTTATAAAGGATGTTCGCTGGTTTCTTTGGAGATATTTCTTTGTAGACCTCAGAGAAGACTGGAGTAAATTCTTCTAGGACACTCAGGCGCGCAGCAATAATTTCGCCACCGAATTTTGCTACTTGATCATCCCATGACTGAAGTGATGAGTAATTGGAGCGCGACTTTAAGAGCGAGTTGCGCTGACGCACCGCGCGTTCGTAATCAGAAATCACTCCTGCCATCCGAGGATTGCGAAGTGTGAGTAGTTGATCGATAAATCGACGTCGCTCTGAAGGATCGCCTCGTACAAGATCTAAATCTTCTGGTGAGAAATAAACGCACTGCAGTAGACCAAAAAGTTCTTTTTGGGAACGGATCGGATTTTGATTAATTCGTGCTCGGTTAGCTTTCTCGGCATTGATCTCTAACTCAACAAGTAGGTCGCGTTCGCTGTTACTAATTTTTGCGCGGACATATGCAGAGCTCTCGCCGAGTCGTACAAGTGGTTGATCACTCGATGCGCGGTGTGACGATAAGAAAGCCAAGTACATGATCGACTCAACGATGTTGGTTTTACCTTCGCCGTTCTTCCCAAGAAATATCGTGATCCCTGGGGTGAGCGGGAGTTCTAACTCACTGTAAGAACGGAAGTTCTTCAGCGATAAATGTGAAAGGTGCACACCAGTTAAGCGGTGTAACGCATTGGCATAAGCAGATACTTATATGACTCATCTTTCGCGCCATTAAGTTCGTGCTTGCCGCTGAGTACAGCTGGCTTGCTCGCTCCGGTGAAATCAATCTGCACAAAAGGTGTACCAATAGCTTGAAGACCATCGGTGAGATACGTTGGGTTAAATGCAATATTAATGTCTTCGCCGTTATATACAATCTCTAGCTCTTCTGTGGCTTGCGCTTCTTCACCAGCTCCAGCTTCGAGTTGGAGTGAGTTGCGAGAGAAGATTAAGCGAAGTGGAACAGTCTTGTCGGTAACAAGTGCAACACGACGAACTGAATCAAGGAATGGTGCTACTTCGATAACTGCTTGTGCAACAGATTCTGATGGAAGTAAATGTTTGAACGGTGGGAATGTGCCATCGAGTGTTCGTGATGTCATTGTTTTTAACTCGGAGATAAAACCAATAAGTTTTTCGTTAGCGCCAGTTGGTGAAAGCGCGAGTGTTACTTGTGAATGTGTGGTGAGTGATTTAGCGGCGTCCGAGAGTGTGCGAGCGCGAACCAATGTACTTGCTTCAATGTTTCCATCTTTAGCTTGCCATGTGAGTTCTCGAACAGCTAAGCGATAACGATCAGTGGCTGCAAGTGTGATG
>CAIWXY010000165.1 GCA_903916775.1 uncultured Actinomycetes bacterium | reverse complement strand
GTGTAGAGCTTGCGAGTGCTGCGCTTTGCATCAACCAACTTGTACATCATTGGCTGTGTGAAGCTTGGTTCATCGCCTTCGTTGTGACCACGACGACGGTAGCAAACCATGTCGATGACAACATCCTTGTTAAATTCTTGGCGGTATTCAAAAGCCAAACGTGCAACACGAACTACAGACTCAGGATCATCGCCATTGACGTGGAAGACAGGTGCCTGAATCATTTTGGCAATATCTGTTGCATATGTCGAAGAGCGCGAAGCGTGTGGCGAAGTTGTGAATCCAACTTGGTTGTTCACAACGAGGTGAATAGTTCCACCTGTGCGATAGCCCTTAAGGAGTGAGAGGCTCAAAGTCTCAGAAACGATACCTTGACCAGCGAAAGCAGCATCTCCATGGATCAAAATAGGCATTACGGAGTAAGCCTTTTCGACATTAAGTTGGTCCTGCTTTGCGCGCACAATTCCTTCGAGCACAGGATTAACAGCCTCGAGGTGCGAAGGGTTGGCGGCTAGGTAAATCTTGGTGGACTTACCTGCATCATTTGTGAAGACACCCTGGGTTCCAAGATGGTATTTCACATCTCCGGTGCCATGCACCGCATTGTCTGCGTAGTTGCCTTCGAACTCTTGGAAGATCTGTCCGTAAGACTTGCCAGCAATGTTTGCAAGAACATTGAGTCGACCACGGTGCGGCATGCCAATGCAAACTTCTTCAAGTCCAGCATCAGCTGAGCTTGTAAGGATTGCATCAAGAAGTGGAATAAGTGATTCTCCACCTTCGAGTGAGAAGCGCTTTTGTCCCACATATTTTGTCTGAAGGAATGATTCGAAGCTTTCGGCAGAATTGAGCTTACGCAAAATGCGCAACTGCTCTTCGCGTGGAGTGCGTGGTGCGCCAACTTCTACGTGCTCCTGCATCCAGCGACGCTCTTCTGGATTTTCTGTGTACATGTATTCCACACCAATAGTGCGGCAATATGAGTCACGGAGTATTCCCAAAATCTTGCGCAACTTCATAAATGGCTTGCCACCAAAACCACCTGTAGCAAATTCGCGATCGAGATCCCACAGTGAGAGACCATGTGTAACAACATCGAGGTCTGGGTGGCTGCGTTGCTTATATTTAAGCGGATCTGTATCTGCCATCAAGTGACCAAATGTGCGATATGACTCGATCAACTTCTGGACGCGAGCGGTCTTACTGATCTGATCATCTTTGGAGAATTGGAAATCCACTGCCCAACGGATTGGCTCGTAAGGAATACGTAGCGCAGCGAAAATCTCATCGTAGAAACTTTCGGCACCAAGCAAGATTTCATGAATGCGACGCAGGAAGTCACCAGATTGCGCGCCTTGAATAACACGGTGGTCATAGGTGCTGGTGAGCGTAATTGTCTTGGAAATAGCGAGGTTAGTGAGCGTCTCTTCGCTCGCGCCTTGGAATTCAGCCGGATAATCCATAGCTCCTACGCCAAGAATTAAACCTTGTCCTTGAACAAGTCGAGGCACTGAGTGGACTGTTCCAATTGTTCCTGGGTTGGTAAGAGAAGTAGTAGTTCCTGCGTAATCTTCAACAGTTAATGTACCGCTGCGTGCCTTTCGGACTGTCTCTTCATAAGAAGCCCAGAACTGTGCGAAGTCGAGCGCTTCACAACCTTTAATAGATGGCACTAATAGTTGACGCGAACCATCTGGCTTCGCCAGGTCAATTGCGATTCCCAGATTGATATGTTCTGGACGACCAATTGCAGGCTTGCCATCAATCTCGCCATAGAAAGCGTTCATCTCAGGCATCGCACGCATTGCTTTGATCATTGCGTAGCCAATGATGTGGGTGAAGGAAACTTTGCCACCGCGACCGCGAGCTAAGTGGTTGTTAATCACTGTGCGGTTGTCGATCATTAATTTTGCAGGGATTGCGCGCACGCTAGTTGCGGTTGGAACTGTGAGCGAAGCTTCCATGCTCTGCACAACACGAGCGCTCACGCCACGAATTGGTTCTAGTGTCGATGCACCTGGAGTGGCAAGAGTAGGAATTGGCTTAACGACAGGATCAGCAGGAGTTTGTGGAGCAGTAGATCTCGCTGGCGTCACTACGTTCTGGGTTTGCGCAGGAGCTGCTGGCGGAGTGTTATTGACTGGCGGTGTTGCAACCGGCGCAGGAGCTGGTGGTGTCACGCTTACTTGAGTAGCAGTAGGGACGACCGGTGGAGTTGTTGATGGTGAAGACTTCGGAATCGGAGGAGTGCCTGCGGTTGGTTTACTCGCAGTTGGAGTATTTGCAGCAGCTGGTGTGTAGTCAGCAAAGAATTCCCACCATGCCTTATCAACGGATGAAGGATCTTGTTGATAACGCTCGTACATTTCATCGACAAGCCACTCATTGGGCCCGAATGATCCACCGAAATGGTTGGCTGGCGTATGTGATTCGTTAGCTGCCGACACTGGCAATTTCTCCGCTCTAGTTGAGAATGCCCTAATAGTAATAGCCTTTTGTGAGAGTGATCCTCAGGATTTTTGTGACCTCAGTGACTTGGCTTACAGATGTTTACAACTCCGATGAATTAATCCCGGTACCCCAGAAGGCTAGCGAAAAGGGTGGCAAACGAGAGTAACCCCAGTGGTATTGCCCCAATGTAGAAGTGGCCACTGGCCATGAAATAGGAGACACCTAGCGCGATGCCATTGGCCAAAACTGCCGGTGCCCGCCCCCAGGAACGCCCGCGCTTGAAGGAGAGGGAGCAGAAGAAGAGGCCTGCCGAACCTAAAGCCAGGGCTATGAAATCGCCGGCCAGGGCGAGCGGCGCGCTCAGAGGTTTGGTCCGCAAGGCATCAAGGAGGGCCAGGTAGATGATGAGCGCAATCAAGATGATGGATTCAGATCGGAGCAGGTAAACAGCCCACGTGCGACAGCGGGTGTAGAGGTTCTCACTGATTGGCATGGGCAGATTCTAGCCCGCGGGTGGTTGTGGCGGTGGTATCGCAGATGGCAGCTAGGCTGGCCGATATGGCAACCGTCAGTAGTGAGTCCATCGAATTCGAGAACGATGGGATCAGCGACTCTCTTACGTTGAGTATGGCGCCATCCCTATTTCATGAAAATCTTAAGCGCGAGATCAGTAGCGCTGAACGCGAAAACCGTGAGCTGGTACTCCTGTCACTCTCCCTTACGTTGGAGAAGTTTCCATCTCTTGCCAGGGCTCAGGCCGAACTTATTGCGCTCGCCTTTGGACTCAAGCAGAGCCTTCGCGGAGGTGACTTCTTCTCTCGGATCTCTGACTCTGGCTTCTGGGTCTTGCTTCGGGCGAGTGAGGGCGAGCTGGGATCAATTATCGATCGGCTGGGATTTGAAGGCCGGGGAGATCTCACTGTCGAGCTAGTTGCGAGAAGAAACGATTCATATGACGAGTGGATAAATCGAATAGATCTCATCCATTTTCGTTGATTTTTGCTGAGAATTGAAGCGCAGGTAGGCTTGCCCAATGTCCAAAGTTCTCGCATCTCTGCCAGTCGGTCAATCAGTAGGCATCGCATTTTCTGGCGGCCTCGATACATCCGTGGCTGTGGCATGGATGCGCGAAAAAGGCGCAACCCCCTTCACATACACAGCTGACCTCGGTCAATATGACGAGACCGATATCGATTCGATTCCAGGTCGCGCGCTCCAATATGGTGCCGAGAAGGCCCGCCTGGTTGATTGCAAGCTAGCACTGGTTGAAGAAGGCCTTGCTGCGATTGCTTGTGGAGCATTCCATATTCGCAGCGGCGGAAAGCAATATTTCAATACAACTCCACTCGGTCGCGCCGTGACCGGAACACTCTTAGTTCGTGCAATGCTCGAGGACAACGTCTCGATCTGGGGCGATGGCTCTACATATAAGGGCAACGACATCGAACGCTTCTATCGCTATGGATTGCTCGCCAACCCTGCTTTGAAAATTTACAAGCCTTGGCTCGATGCAGATTTCGTTAATGAACTCGGCGGTCGCAAAGAGATGTCTGAGTGGTTGGTTGCGCGCAACTTCCCTTACCGCGACAGCACCGAGAAGGCTTACTCAACTGATGCAAATATTTTGGGTGCAACACACGAGGCGAAGAACCTAGAAGAACTCGATGCATCGATCGAAATTGTTGATCCAATCATGGGTGTTAAGTTCTGGGATCCTGCAGTAAAAATAGAGACCGAAGATGTCACCATTGAATTCTCTCAAGGTCGCCCTGTTGCTATCAACGGAAAAACTTTTGCCAATTCTGTTGAGCTGATGCAAGAAGCAAATGCTGTTGGTGGTCGCCATGGATTAGGAATGGCAGATCAGATCGAAAACAGAATTATCGAAGCTAAATCTCGTGGAATTTACGAAGCTCCAGGAATGGCACTTCTCTTTATTGCTTACGAGCGCTTGATCTCTGCGATTCATAACGAAGACACCATTGCCAACTATCATGCAGAAGGTCGACGCCTGGGACGTTTGCTTTATGAGGGTCGTTGGTTTGATCCGCAAGCGCTGATGTTGCGCGAATCTCTTACTCGCTGGGTTGCTTCAGCAGTTACTGGTGCAGTCACAGTTCGCCTACGCCGAGGTGATGATTTCTCCATCATCAATACTGTCGGGCCTGCGCTTTCCTACCATCCTGAAAAGCTCTCTATGGAGCGCACCGAGGATGCTGCATTTGGTCCAACTGATCGAATCGGTCAGCTCACCATGCGAAACCTCGATATTGCTGACACCCGTGCCAAGTTGGAGCTTTATACAAAGCAAGGACAACTTGGCAGTAGTGACTTCAAACTTATTGCAGAACTCGAGTAACTCAGCTAGTTAACCAGCTAGTTAACCAAGCTAAGCGTTTACCGAAGACATATCTGGATAACGCTCACCCGATGTAACGCCGATTGGGGCGGCGCTGTTGAGAGCTGCGATTTCGGTATCACTCAAAGCGATGTCTAGTGCTGCAAGATTTTCTTCCAACCGTGAAACTTTGCGGGTTCCAGGAATTGGGACGATGTCATTTCCTTGCGCCAATACCCAAGTGAGTGCGAGCTGAGCTGGGGTCACACCCTTTGTATTAGCTATCGCTTTAACAGCATCAACAATTGCAAAGTTGACTGCGAAGTTTTCACCTTGGAAACGTGGGTAGGTTCTGCGGCGATCATCAGCAGCCAAGTCATCAAGCGACGTAATTGCGCCGGTAAGAAATCCGCGACCCAGTGGTGAATATGGCACAAATCCGATTCCTAGCTCACGCACTGTGGCAAGTACATCGTTCGCTTCGACATCTCGAGTCCATAGCGACCACTCAGTCTGAACGGCTGTGATTGCGTGGACGGAGTGAGCCTTGCGAATGGTTGCAGCAGATGCTTCGGAAATTCCGAGGTGGCGAACTTTTCCAGCTTCGACCAACTCCTTCATTGCACCCCACGTCTCCTCAATAGGAGTATTGCGATCTACGCGATGTTGATAATAAAGATCGATGTAATCGACACCAAGGCGCTTGAGTGAGGCGTCGCAGGCAGCCTTCACATATTCAGGGCGTCCATTAATGCCCTTCCAGGAGCCATCTGCGCCGCGTTCATTTCCATACTTAGTCGCAAGAATTACCTGATCACGTTTTCCTGCGATTGCTTTTCCAACTAAGACTTCATTGGTGAAAGGCCCATACATGTCGGCGGTATCCAAGAAAGTGCCGCCAAGTTCTAGAAAACGATGAATTGTGGAGATCGAAGAAGCCTCATCCCCAGGACCATAAAACTCGGACATCCCCATGCAGCCTAAGCCGAGCGCTGATACTTCTAAATTTCTTAACTTTCTCATTTTCATAATTGCTTAGCGCCTTCGCTCGGTGTTCGTTGATTTATCGTTGTTGCGAATATGTGCTGAGAAAAATTCCCAGAACGTCAATGTAACAAGGATCAGCGAGAAGCCAAATAGCAGATCTTCGATCGGTGCTCCCGCAAGCCGTTTTCCGATAATTTGTGATGATGAGTACATGACAATATTTTTAGAGGTAAGCCACCAATTCGTGAGAAGTTGAAATGGAAGGATTAGACCATAGGTCAACCAGAATATTCCCCGAGTGATCATTTGGGTTCGAGATACAAATAGATCGCAGATGACTGCGAAAATAATCGCATCGAGGGCAATATCGGAGTAGATCATTGACTATCCGCCCCATATTCCCAGCCTGTTAGCTGAAGAAGTGCGCGATAGGTAATGACGACCATAAGCGGAACAAGGATAAAAAAGAGTAGCTCTTCCACCGGGAGTCTCTTAAACAGGTCAAAATCCACAATTTGGGCTCGATCAAAATACCAATTGTGCTTATCGATCGCCCATATGTCCCACGCTCCATAGATCAGAACAATGACGAGATCTGTCAGGAGAAAAGTTCGCCATTGGCGCAGAATTTTTAGACGGAATGAAAGGTTCACGCCAAAAGCGCAGGCCAGAATGAAAATTAAGACAAGCGCATAATGAAAATGGCGCATCACTCATCTCCCTATTTGGCCTTCTCTGCAATAACCTTAAACTATGAATCCATTCTTGTCTCAGATCTATCTCTGGACAGATCGCTTTTCCAGAGTGGCTTCAGCGTCAATGATTGCGCTTTTGGTCATTCTGCATTTCTTTGGCTACCAAATTCCGCTTAGTGTCCAAGTCGCGATTGCACTCATCTCCCTACTCATCGGAATTCCGCATGGTGCCATTGATCATTTAATCGCGGTCCCACAAAATCCTAAGTCACGCTTTTACCTATTTATTGCGATTTACGTTCTCGTTGCAGTAGCGGCAGGATGGGTAATAGCTAGCTGGAATACATTTGGTTTTATAGCAATAGTGGTGATGAGCTCACTGCACTTTGGCTTTGGAGATGCATCTTTTGCGAACGAATGGTGTGATGCACGCGGGATGCCAAGGTACTCACGAATTGTCGAGATCATGTATGCATTGCCCGCAGGACTGTTACCAGTTGTTCTACCCCTCACCGACGTACGTGCCACAAAGGCCCTCAAGCGCATACATCCCTCGCTCTCGGATTGGGCTGGCTCCAACATAGGACTATTGAGAGACTTAGTCTTTGCTCTGACTATCGCGGCGTTGGCAGTTTTGGTCGTTACGCACTCGTGGCAGCTTCTTATTGATCTAGCGCTACTCCTCGTACTAGCGATTTTGGCTCCACCGCTCATTACTTTTGCTCTCTATTTCGGATGCTGGCACGCGACCCGACATACGGCTCGATTAGTGCCAAAACTTGCTGGGGCGGATGAGCTGGCAAGGGTAGGTTCACCTGGCGCCGCTATCTGGGCTGCCATCTACCCTGGTCTCTACGCCGTAGTCGGTGTGCTCATTGTGGCTATCGGACTGTTGCTTGTGCGCCCAGCTCAGTTTGGCTCAAGTTTGTTGTGGTCCGCACTCGTGATTGTGTGGGCGCTAACCGTGCCCCATATGGCGATAACCTCACGCTTTGATCTCCGCGCACTCTCACCAACCCGGTTTTTATAACGAAAAAGTTATAGAAAGAGGCGTACATTGAACGAGCGCTCAGCCGATTTTAAGAGAAGACTATTGTCCACGCGAGTTCTCCAGGCCATCTGGAGGAGAGAGTCTCGCTCAATGGAGAATAGGAATCGCAATGTTGCAACTTTCCAATGGTCAGTGGAGTTCGTTATATAACGTCTTCTCATTTGGCCTCATTTCAATGTTGGCTTGCACCATCTACACATTGGTCTGCCAATCACGTGTATTGCCGAAGTACCGCAGCGCCCTCGTCATGTCATCTATGGTCACATTTATTGCTGGATATCACTATTTCCGTATCTTTAACTCATTCAACGATGCTTCTCATGCAAATGCTGTTGCAGTTGGTACGCAACAAGGCGCTTTCAATGAGGCATACCGCTATGTTGACTGGATTTTGACTGTTCCACTACTTCTCGTAGAAGTAATTGCCGTACTTGGTCTTGCTAAGGAAGCATCAAAGTCCCTCATCGGTCGCTTGGTCCCAGCATCAGCTGCGATGATCATTCTTGGATACCCAGGTGAGATCTCATCGAATAACGGCACAAAGGTTCTCTTTGGAATTCTCTCAACACTTCCATTCCTTTACATCCTCTATGTTCTCTTCGTAGAGCTCACAAAGTCATTGGATCGTCAACCAGAAGGCGTAGCAGCGACAGTAAGTCGTCTGCGTTTGCTTTTGATCGCTACATGGGGCGTCTACCCAATCTCATACTTGATCCCAATCTTGGTCAAGAACCCATCGATGCATCAGATGGCATACCTCTTCACCGATCGTCAGATTGGTTACACCATTGCGGACGTTCTTGCTAAGTGCGTATTTGGCTTGACCATCTTCAAGATCGCTCGTATGAAGTCAGCTGCAGAAGGTCTTGTAGAGACTCACTAATTAAGCAACAACTAAGAACCTTAGATAGCAGGGGCGCGAGAGCGCTCCTGCTATTCTTTTTTTATGAGTAATTACCGGATGTGGGCCTATTCGATGATCGCAGTTGGCTTTATCAACTGGGATTACCAACGCTCGCATCTGCACGCCATCCGCAACAGCCTATTGATTATCGTTCCTGGGTTAATTTTGCTGGGATTGACGTTCTGGCCAAAAGCTAGCGTTTACCTCAAAAGCCGTGCTTC
>CAIWXY010000164.1 GCA_903916775.1 uncultured Actinomycetes bacterium | reverse complement strand
GCACTCGTTTATCTCGATGATGACTCAATGTTGCTCTCAGCAACAACTGCCTCAAAGCAGCCAAAAGACCAATTTGATTTCTTCCCACTGACAGTTGATGTCGAAGAGCGTATGTACGCAGCGGGAAAGATCCCGGGATCATTCTTCCGTCGCGAAGGTCGTCCTTCAGAAGATGCAATTCTTACCTGCCGTCTGATTGATCGCCCTCTTCGCCCTGCATTCGTTAAGGGTCTTCGCAATGAAGTCCAGGTTGTCGTCACAGTTATGGCGCTCAACCCTGACCACATGTACGACGTGCTTGCTATCAACGCAGCGTCAATGTCTACCCAACTTGCAGGACTTCCATTCTCGGGTCCAATCGGTGGCGTTCGCGTCGCTTTGATTGAAGGCCAATGGGTTGCGTTCCCAAATCACTCTGATTTGGATAAGGCAGTCTTTGACATGGTTGTAGCTGGCTCAATCGCTGGCGATGACATTGCAATCATCATGGTTGAAGCTGAAGCGACAACCTCAACAATTAATCTCATTAAGGGTGGCGCTCAGGCTCCAACCGAAGAGATTGTTGGACAAGGACTTGAGGCTGCGAAGCCATTTATTCGCGCTCTCTGCGAAGCACAGCTAGCACTCGCAAAGGTTGCTGCAAAGCCAACTGGTGAGTTCCCGGTCTACTTGGATTACCAAGATGATGTTTATGCTGCTGTCGAGAAGGCTGCTGCAAGTGATATCGCTGCTGCTCTCACAATTCCTGGAAAGCAGGATCGTGAGACAAAGCTTGATGAGATCAATGCAGTAATCAAGGAGCATTTCGCCGTCACATTCGAAGGTCGCGAGAAGGAAGTTTCTGCAGCGCTTCGCTCAGTAACAAAGTCTTCTGTTCGCCAACGCGTCTTGCGCGACAAGGTTCGCATCGATGGACGTGGAGTTCGCGATATCCGCCCAATTACTGCAGAAGTTGAAGTGATGCCTCGCGTTCACGGTTCTGCAATCTTCGAGCGTGGAGAGACACAGATTCTTGGTGTGACCACTCTCAATATGCTCAAGATGGAGCAGATGCTCGACACCTTGAACCCAGAGACAACCAAGCGTTACATGCACAACTACAACTTCCCTCCTTACTCAGTAGGCGAGACAGGTCGTGTTGGTTCACCAAAGCGTCGCGAAATCGGCCACGGTGCACTTGCAGAGCGCGCATTGCTACCAGTTCTTCCAACTCGCGAAGAATTCCCGTACGCAATCCGTCAGGTTTCAGAAGCCCTGGGCTCAAATGGATCAACATCAATGGGATCTGTTTGTGCATCAACAATGTCACTTCTTAATGCTGGTGTGCCACTGAAGGCTCCAGTAGCTGGTATCGCAATGGGTCTGATCTCAGATCTCGTTGATGGCAAGACAGAATATGTCGCGCTGACCGATATCTTGGGAGCAGAAGATGCTTTCGGAGATATGGACTTCAAGGTTGCTGGAACTAAAGATTTCGTTACAGCTCTCCAGCTAGATACCAAGCTCGATGGAATTCCTGCATCAGTACTTTCAGCAGCTCTTCTTCAAGCTAAGGAAGCTCGTTTATTCATCCTTGATCTCATGATCCAGGCAATCGATGCTCCAGATGAGATGAGCCTCTTGGCTCCACGCATCATCTCGATCAAGGTTCCTACAGATCTGATCGGTGCCATCATCGGACCTAAGGGCAAGATGATCAACCAGATTCAAGATGACACGGGCGCAGATATCACCATCGAAGATGATGGAACTATCTACATCGGTGCTCTTGAGGGATCTCAAGCAGAAGCTGCGAAGGCAATGATCGAAGCTATCGCTAACCCTGTAGTGCCTAAGGTCGGAGAGCGTTACAACGGCAGCGTTGTGAAGCTTGCTACCTTCGGTGCATTTATCTCTTTGGTTCCAGGTAAAGATGGTTTGCTCCACATCTCGCAGATTCGCAAGATGCACGGCGGCAAGCGCATTGAAAACCTCGAAGAGGTTATGAAGGTTGGAGATAAGATCGAAGTTGAGATCAACGAGATTGATCCAAAGGGCAAGTTCTCTTTGGTTCCAGTTCTGGCTGATGGAACAACTCCTTCAGATGCCCCAGCTACTTCAGTATCTGCAGCAGAATAAATAATTAATGGCCCGTACCACTCTGCCTAGCGGCCTGCGAATCGTTACCGAAGAAGTTTCAACGGTTCGCTCGGCTACTTTCGGAGTGTGGGTCAATGTCGGCTCCCGCGATGAGACACCATCTGTCGCGGGAGCTTCACATTTTCTTGAGCACTTACTTTTCAAAGGCACTACTCGCAGAAACGCGATGGAGATTTCATCATCCATCGAAGCAGTTGGTGGCGAGATGAATGCATTTACTCACAAGGAATACACCT
>CAIWXY010000163.1 GCA_903916775.1 uncultured Actinomycetes bacterium | reverse complement strand
TACCAACGCTCGCATCTGCACGCCATCCGCAACAGCCTATTGATTATCGTTCCTGGGTTAATTTTGCTGGGATTGACGTTCTGGCCAAAAGCTAGCGTTTACCTCAAAAGCCGTGCTTCCCAATGGCTTTGGGCGTTAGTCGGGCTTGCAGCCATAGCATTCGCGTTCGCGAATAAGTAATTCTTGCAATTACTTGTTGCAAGCCGTTTGCAGGAGAGAAGTCGGGGCGAGAACTTTTCTGGCCGTGCTGATAATTTCTGCGCTATGAAAATCTACGACAATATTTCACAGGTATTCGGCAATACTCCTCTTGTAAAGATTCAACGCCTTTTCGGCAACTCCAAGGCAACCATCGTTGGAAAGTTGGAGTTCTATAACCCAACTGCATCTGTAAAAGATCGCCTTGCTGTCGCAATGGTGGATGACGCAGAAAAGAGTGGAGCGCTAAAACCTGGCGGAACTATCGTAGAAGCGACTTCTGGTAACACCGGAATCGCACTCGCATCTGTCGGCGCAGCTCGTGGTTACAAAGTAATTCTCACAATGCCTGATTCTATGTCTAAGGAACGTCGCGCTCTCTTGCGCGCACTTGGTGCCAAGCTAGTGTTGACTCCAGCTGCTAACGGAATGCGCGGAGCTGTTGAAGAAGCAGAACGTATCGGTAAAGAAGAAGGTGGCGTACTTGTTCGCCAATTCGAAAACCAAGCAGGTCCTGCAATTCACAAGGCAACAACAGCCGAAGAAATTTGGAATGACACAGATGGACAAGTTGCTGCAGTAGTTATGGGTATTGGAACTGGCGGAACGATCACAGGTGTTGGCCAAGCTCTCAAAGCCAAGAATCCTGATATCAAGATTTTCGCAGTGCAGCCAGCTGCTTCACCAGTGCTAACCGGTGGCGCTCCAGCAGGTCACCCATTGCAAGGTATCGGCGCTAACTTTGTTCCGCCAGTACTTGATACAACAATTTACGACGAGGTTCTCTCTGCACCTAATGAAGAGTCATTCACATTTGCAAAGCGCGCAGGACAGGAAGAAGGAATTCTTGCCGGTATCTCATCAGGAGCAGCGCTCTGGGGAGCTTCACAAATTGCTGATCGACCAGAATTTGCCGGAAAAATTATCGTTGTTGTCATGGCATCATTTGGTGAGCGCTACTTGTCGACACCGCTCTACAAGGAATTCATCGACGAGCCAGTCGCTCCTTCGATTTAATCCCATTATCTTCCCTATGTTAAAACGCGTATTTGAGGATCTCGATGCTGTCATGCTTCGAGATCCTGCAGCGCGCAATCGGTTTGAAATTTTCATCACCTATCCCGGGGTGCATGCGCTCTGGGCGCACAGGTTCGAAAATTGGCTTTGGCGCCACAATCTCAAATTTATTGCTCGACTCTCTGCTAACCACACACGACATAAGACGGGGATCGAAATCCACCCTGGAGCGACCATGGGTCGCCGGGTAGTGATTGATCACGGTATGGGAGTTGTGATTGGCGAGACCGCAATTGTTGGTGACGATGTGACGATTTTTCACGGAGTAACACTTGGCGGACGCACTGCCTCCAAAGGTAAGCGTCATCCGACGATTGAAAACAATGTTCTCATTGGGGCCGGCGCAAAGATTCTGGGCAACATAACCATTGGGTCTGGAAGCACAATTGGCGCTAATCAGGTTGTCGCGCGATCTGTCTCAAAGAACACTGAGATGGAATTCCATATTTAACCTCTTCACATCTCTCAAAGTAGCTGCCTTAACTCTAGGATATGTCGATATGAGAGCCTTCCTGCATAATGCCAGGCAGCAATTTGTTGATCGCTGGTTCTGGATTCAACAGGTTGTCGTCACAGCGCTGGCTTCAGCAATCTCATGGCAGGTCGGCGATGGAATCCTAAAAAATGGTGGCGTTGTTGCGGCAATTGTTGCTGCACTTACTGTTCGTTCTTCACTCCACAAATCAACGCGTGAAGGTCTGGGACAGATTCTCGGTTCAAGTGTTGGCGCAGGAGCGGCGCTACTCGCTCTGCACTTCTTCGGACTTGGCCTTGTCACAGTTGGTCTCACAGTTCTGATCTCGCTAGTAGCGGCTCGTATATTGCACTTGGGCGAAGTAGCTGCGATCAACGTGCCAGTCACGGCTCTGATCGTGATTGGGCCAGGGCTAAGTCAGACCAACGCATCGAATCGCCTCATCTCAACGATCATTGGCGCAGTAATCGCGATTGTCGCTTCGGTATTTGCTCACCCCAAGACTCCTGCAGGTAGGACAATCGATCGTATAAGTTCCCTCACTGAACGTTGCGCAGTGCTCAATTCGCAGATGGCCGAAGGTGTTGCAGATAATTATTCTCAAGATCGCGCCGGCCGTTGGCTAGCCCGCGCTCGTCTCCTAGCTGAAGAAATTCCTAGCATCAGAAACCAAGCTCTAGAGGCTCGAGTATTCGCTAAGTGGCTGCCTGCGGTCCGAAGTGAGAACGCAGAGCGGCTCTATCTGCGTGGCGTCGCTCTTGAGCATGTCATCATTCAAACTCGATCAACATCGCGCGCACTCTTTGATATTCGTCTCGGTGGGGGGATGGACGCTGATATCAAGCACGAGATTGCACTCTTGCTCTCAACTGTGAGCTATGCACTCTCTGTAAGTGCCGAAGATTTTAGATTTGATCCATACTCAGTAACAAAAGAGCCAACGACCGCCGAAATTCGACTAAGCGCAGAATCTGCAACTACCGAGGTCGTTAAGAGAGCGGTGAGCCTTGAGAAGAGCCAGCTTGCCCGCATCATGACGGTTATATCTAGCGCCGTAATCATTGCTGACTCGCTCGATCAAAATTCGCCGACCATCAAGAACGTCCCGACGCCAGAAGGCCCAGCAAGTGCCCATGTTTTGGCGAAATCACCGCTTGATCAAGCCAAGATTTGGCAACAGCGCATCTATCAATTGCTTCCACAGCGAGTACGAGGTTACCTAGAAAAATGAGCAGTACATCGATCGCGTTATTCGTCTCAGTATTTTTAGCATGTTCAGTTGAGGCAGTTGAGGCAGTAACAATTGTTCTCGCCGCTGGAACTGCACGTGACTGGAAATCTGCTGGTCGCGGCGTAGTGGCTGGAGTCATTACGTTAGCCGTCATTATTGGAGCATTTGGCCCAGCTATCTCACACCTGCCAATTTCAGTTCTTTGTGTAGTGGTTGGTGGATTACTCCTCGTTTTTGGTCTGACCTGGTTGCGCAAGGCAATTTTGCGTGCCAGTGGATTTAAAGCGCTGCACGATGAAGATAAAATTTTTCAAGAAGAGATTGCCGCGGCTCGTGCAGCTGGCAAGGGTGCCAAACATGGAATTGATGATTGGTACGCATTTACTCTCTCGTTCAAAGGGGTATTGCTAGAAGGCCTAGAAGTTGCATTTATCGTTCTCACTTTCGGAACAATCGATCACAACGTTGGCCTCGCTTCACTTGCAGCAGTTATTGCAGTGTTGATTGTGACCGGGGCTGGATTTGCTCTTCGCGCACCGCTATCACGAGTACCTGAGAACACCATGAAGTTTGTTGTCGGTATTTTGCTCACATCATTCGGAATTTTCTGGGGCGCCGAAGGCTCTGCCGGCGCTTCAAAGAAGTGGCCTGGAGATAACTGGGCGATCTTGGGAATCATCGCATTCGTTGCACTCGTTGCGTTTGTTCTCATCGAAGTGTTAAAAATTGCACGTCGCAAGCCTGTTGCGTCTAAAACAAAAGCTACTTCTGAAGAATCTGCGGTAGAGGAATTAGAACGCGAATACAACAAGCTGATCTCTGGAATCATTGGATTTATCGAATTCTGGATTGACTTCATTGTCGGAGATGACTGGCGTATTGCTGCGGGAATCGTAGCTTCCTTCATCATTACGGCGACAGCTTCCGCATCTGTGCTTATTTGGGGAACCATCCCGCTTTTCACAGCAGTCTTTTTGAGCTACAGCCTCTCGCGTGCAGTGAAGAGCACGCGCTAGTTAGAGCCGCTTGGAGTTGGTGTCGGTATAGGGCTCTCAGAACTGCTCGGTGAATCTGTGGGGGTAGGGGAGTTCACTGCCGAACTGGTTGGCGAACTTGTCGGAGTTGGCGTCGGAGCGGTAAAGACTGGCCATTTGAGCCACTGCACGATTATTGGAAGTTCATTAGCTACATACCCATAACTATGTCCGCCTGGCAGTTCACTTATTGTGTAACTCGCTTTCATGCTCTTAAGTTTTTTGCCCCATGAAGCGGCTTGTCCATGAATCAGCGCGGTGAAATCTTGATTTGATTCACTGAGGAACCATCGTGATTTATTTGCTGTCTTTAGGAAATTA